>JBMSSR010000012.1:0-20479 GCA_049424465.1 Ilumatobacteraceae bacterium | reverse complement strand
CGGCGCCCTGGCCGCCAGTCGTGATCAAAATGATCGGGGAACACGACGCCTTCGTCGGCGGCCAACGTGCGGAACGGGAATCCTGCCGCCGCGGCCGAGATGGTCGAGGGGAGCCGGACGGGCAGGCGGAACTCGTGGGCGGCGACGACCGGCATCTGCGGCGTCGCGCCGCTGCGGGCCTGCACGGCGCGCTGCTCGGCGGTCGGCTCACCGTCCCACCCGGTCGTCGACGTCTGCTCGACGACGGCCACCTGATCGGTGACCGTCGACACGATCGGGTCACCGACCGTGAGCGGTGGCGGCGGTACCGGGTTCCCCTGCGAGTCGATGCCGATCGGGGCGACGTCGGCGACGGCACCCGGACGCAGCAGCGACGCGGGCGTCGCATCGATCGGTGCAGCCCCCGTCGGCGAGGTGGTCGGGAGCACCTCGGTCGGCACCGTCTCGACCGGCAGGCTCCCGACCGGCACACGCTCGACCGACATCGTCTCGAGGGCGACGGGCAGCGGCTCGGTCGGCAGTTCGGCGGGCGCCACGACCGGCAGGGGGACCGTCGGCACCGAGGCGACGGGGGTCGGCACGACCTGCAGCGGCCCCGTCGGGGGCGTGGGGGTGACGACCGGCACGGCACTCGGCTGCGGGGCGCCCCCGGGCACCGGTTGGAACGTCGGGGCCGGCGCCAGGTGCGGCACGGACAGCGGCGCGGCGATGCCGGCCGTCATCGTCGGCGGAATCGGCGACGGCAGGGTGGGCGTGACACCAGTCGGTGGCGGCGGGGGTGCCGTCGGCGTGCCGTCGGCGACCGCCGGGGTGGCACTGAGCGCGGCCCCACACTCGTGACAGAAGCGGTGGCCGGACTCCACCGTCGTCTTGCACGACGGACACAACATCGTCGGTCTCCTGTCGCCCCCTCGGACCACGGTCCGACTCGATTGCCAGTGCTCGGACCCGCGTACGGGTCGTACGCGAACACTAGGTCAGATCGCCCTGCTCCCACAGGGGTTCGTCGGCCGCCCGACGCAGATACCGGTTCGCCATCCACTCGAGCAGGAAGTCCTCGAACGCCGAAGCCGGGAGTGCCTCGGCGTACAGGTGACCCTGCTGGCGCACGCAGCCGAGTGCCACGAGCGCATCTGCCTGCACGCCGGTCTGCACGCCGTCCGCCGTGACGGCGAGTCCCAGTTCGCGCACGAGCGAGATGATCGAGCGGGCAATCGCCCAGTCGGCAGGGTGAGCGGTGAGTGAGTCGATCGACAGACGGTCGATCCGTACCTCGTCGAGGGGCAGCCGGCGCAGCAGGCTCAGCGACGACACACCCCGGGCGAAGTCGTCGAGGCACACCCTGCCACCGCGCGCACGGAACGCCGCGATGTTGGCCGCTGCCGAGGGCAGGTCGGCGGCGACGGCGCTCTCGCGCACGTCGATCGTCACCAGTGACGCGTCGAGTCCCTGCAGCACATGGTCGATCGGGTCGTCGCTCCACCGGCGCTCGGTCGCCTCGGGTGCCATGTTGACGCGGAACCGGAACCCGTCCGGCAGGCCGAGCATCGCGAGCCGACGGATGTGCGGCCGGGCGTTGGCGATGACCCGCTCGGTGATGCGTTCGAGCAGCCCGGCCGAGGACGCGAGGGCGAGGAAGTCGGTCGCCGCGACGACGCGACCGTCACGGCGCACCCACCGCGCCAGCAGCTCGGCGCCGACCAGCTGGCCGCTCGCTGCATCGATCTCCGGCTGGTAGAAGGCGACGATCTCGCCGTCATCGATCGCCCGGCGCAGCGCCTGTTCGCCCTCGAGCCGGTGCACGAGCTCGCGCTGCATCTCACCGTCGAACAGCTCGACCCGGTTACGACCACCGGCCTTGGCGCGGTAGAGCGCAGCGTTGGCGTGCCGCAGCAGCTCGCTCGCCGTCGCGCCGTGTGCCGGCGCCACCGCCAGGCCGATGCTCACCGACGACGGCACCTCACGACCCTCTGCGTAGATGGGCTGGGCGAGCGCCCCGACGAGACGGTTCGCGATCGCTGCGGACGCACGAAGGTCGTGCCCCGGCATGACCACGACGAACTCGTCACCACCCATGCGGCCCGCGACCGACCCCGGCTCGACACTGCGCGACAGCCGGTCGGCGATGATGCTGATGAAGCGATCGCCGCCGCGGTGTCCGAGCGCATCGTTGACCGCCTTGAACCGGTCGAGGTCGCAGAAGAGCAGTCCGAGCGGCTGTTCGGGGGTGGCGGCGGCCAGCATCTGGTCGAGCAGCTCGAGCGTGCCGCGCCGGTTGTACAGGCCGGTGAGCGGATCGTGCGTCGCCTGGTGGGCGAGCCGACTGTTGGTCGCCGCCAGCTGTTCGTTCACCGTCGTCAGCTCGGCCCGTTCGTGATCGAGCTCGCTCACCAGTTCTTGTGCGCGCCACTGCAGACGGATGGCGTCGACCGTGCCGCGGCTCAGCACGTGGTGCAACAGCACGAGCGCGGCGCCGAAGAAGCCGGCGAGCATGCCGAGTCCCTTGAGCCGTTCGTCGTCGGTGGTCAGCAGCGACGCGCTCGACAGCGCGCACAACGGCACGAGGAACCACAGGTAGAGATCGCGGCGACCGGCGGTGAGGATGCACCCCACTGCGCTCGCGGTCGCGGGGAAGAGCAAGAACAGCAGCACGAGCTCGAAGCGACCGTCGGCCACCACCCACGGACTCATCCCGAAGACGGCGCCCATCGTCGCGAACGCCGCTGCGAACGCTGTCCTGACGTACCACGGGGTCGAATCGTCGGTGCCCCGCTTGTGGTACCCGTACAGCGCGAGGAGGGTGCACAGGGTCGTCACCACGGCGGCGAGGGCCCACCAGCCGAACCGCACACCGGGCAGGTCGCCGCGCATCACGCGGCTCACCAGCAGCGTGAAGGGCAGCACCAGCAGCGGGGCAGGCATCAGGTTGGTCGCCACCGACGCCAGTGCGCGCTGGCGCACGTAGCGCTGCAGGACGTCCTCGTCGGGGGCCGGCGGGGCCGTGTGCCCGACGACGAGCGCGCGGGCACCATCGATCGATGCGCCGGTCGGCGTGTCGTCGGTGTGGGCCACGATTCCTCCTCGTCGGCGCCGGGCGGCGCCACGGTCGGTGCCGACCGTGATCAGTTCATCGGCACCGACGGCGGTCGTCTTGAGACTTCCGTGCCGAAACCGTGCGGATCCTTCGGCGGCCATGCCGAGCCCCCCGCCACCGCAGAACGGCCGTGACACGGGCGAAATGGCTCGACGCCGGCCCACGCATCACGCACGACCGCATCGGCGAGACTGTGCCGGTGCCGTCCCCCGTCACCGTCCGCGGTCGTTTCGCACCGTCGCCCACCGGGGCGCTCCACCTCGGCAACCTGCGCACCGCGCTGCTGTCGTGGCTCGAGGCGCGGTCGCTCGGTGGCGAGTGGATCGTGCGCATGGAGGACCTCGACCGGGTCACCGCCTCGGCCGACCACGAGCGCAGCCAGCTGGCCGATCTCGCCGCACTCGGGCTGCACCCCGACGGTCCCGTCGTCCGGCAGAGCGACCGGTTCCACCTGCACCGCGCCGCGATCGACCGACTCGCCGCGCAGGGCCGGGTCTACGACTGCTTCTGCACCCGTCGCGAGATCCGCGAGGCGGCACGCGCACCACACGGTGAGGACGGGCCCTACCCGGGGACGTGCCGGTCGCTCAGCACCGCGCGCCGGGCTGAGCTCGTGGCAGGTGGGCGACGGCCCGCGCGCCGGCTGCTGGCGGACGGCGAGCGTGTCGTGATCGACGACCTCGTCGCCGGCAGGTACACCGGCACTGCCGACGACGTCGTGCTCGAGCGCAACGACGGTGTCCCCGCCTACAACCTGGCGGTGGTCGTCGACGATGCATCGCAGGGCATCACGCACGTGCTGCGCGGCGACGATCTGCTGTCGAGCACACCACGCCAACGGGTCCTGCAGCAGTTGCTCGGGCTGCCCGAGCCCACCTACGCGCACGTACCACTCGTGCTCGGCCCCGACGGCACGCGCCTCGCCAAGCGTCACGGTGCCGTCACGCTCGCTGACCTCGCTGCGAGCGGTGTGTCCGCGGGCGGCGTGCTCGCGATGCTCGGCACGAGCCTCGGGCTGTGCGCGCCGCGCGAGTCCGTCACGATCGACCTCCTGCTCGACCGCTTCGACCTCTCGGTCATTCCCCGCCAACCATGGCAGCCGCACCTCGACCGACTCTGACACGATCACGTCGATGAGCGACGACCTGCACCGCATCCTTCGCTACGACGACGCGATCCCCACCGACTCGAACGCCACCGACCTGCGCGAGCTCGGCACCGATGTGTACGTGCTGCCACTGTGGACCCCCGAGTTCTGCACCACGGTCATCCGCGCCGCCGAGGCGGTCGGCGCCTTCGAGCAGCAGCCCGACGATCCCGTGCCGGGGCATGAGGTCTCGCTGGCCGTCATCAGCCCGCGCCTGTTCGAGCACCTCGAGAACGACATCGGGATGCGCATCTGGCCGATGCTGCGCGCGGTGTGGCCGTACGTCGACTACCACGGTCTTCGCGACGCGTTCGTCATCAAGTACGAGCTCGGCGCGCAGGAAGAGCTCCGGATGCACCACGACGTCGCGCAGGTGTCCGCGTCGGTGAAGCTCAACGACGGCTACGAGGGCGCCGTGCTCGACTTCCCCCGACAGGGGGTCACCAACGAGTCGACGACAGTGGGTGAGGCTGTCGTCTGGCCGTCGCTCGTCACGCATCCGCACCAGGCGACTCGCCTCCGCCGGGGTGTCAAGTACGGGCTCACCATCTGGTGCGAGGTGCCGACATTCGGTTGAGGCGCATCGGTAGCCTCGCGGGCACAACACCGTGTTGTGCTCGACGTCACCTCCCCCAGGTCGCCACATGATCCGCCCCGTTCACACCGTCCTCGCCGCCACGTGTGCGGCGCTGGTGCTCGTCGGCACCACCGGCTGTGCCCAGACCTCGAACGCGCAGCCCTCGGCGATCGCCACGACCACGGTGACCCCCGACAACACGATCGCTCCCGACATCACCCCTGCGACGTCGACGACCAGCACCTCGTCCACCACCAGCACCTCGACCACCACCACGACGACCCTGCCCCCCAACGTCGAGGTCATCGGACCGTCCCCGGTCCCGCTCGTCGCGGTCGGCACCGCCGACGGTGACGAGACCAAGAAGATCCAGGAGCGTCTCACCGCACTCGGGTTCTGGACCGGCGACATCGACGGCCTGTACGGCAAGGCCACGACGCAGTCCGTGATGGCGTTCCAGAAATACGTCGGCATCGCAGCCACGGGCGAGGTCGACGAGGCCACCGCTGTCGCGCTGCACGACATCACCGAGCGCGGGCGTGCCTCGGCCAACAGCGGCACGCTCGTCGAGGTCGACAAGACCAAGCAGCTGCTGTTCCTCGTCGTCGACGGCATGACCACGTGGGTCTTCAACACGTCCACCGGCAGCGAAGTGCCGTACGAGGCCGTCGACGAGAACCAGCCGTGGAAGGTGTACCGCGGCGATGCCGTCACACCGAGCGGGCTGTGGCAGGTCGACCGCCAGCGCAGCGACGGCTGGTGGGAGGGCGACCTCGGCAAGATCTACCGGCCGAAGTACTTCAAGGGCGGCGTCGCCATCCACGGCATGACCAGCGTGCCCAACTACCCCGCATCGCACGGCTGCGTGCGGGTGAGCGTGCCGGCGATGGACTTCATCTGGTCGCTCGACCTCATCAACATCGGCACCATCGTCTGGGTGCACGGGAAGTTCCCGAGCGCCTGACGTGGTGGCCCACCACCCACTCGTCGAACACCTCGATCCCGAGCAGGTCGCCCACCACCGATTGCCGATGCACGTGCCACTCGCGCCGGGCGAGGCCCGCGAGCGGCGATCGCTCGACGGCACGTGGCGGTTCCGATTCGTCGAGCGACCCGACCAGGTCGAGGGCGAGTGGCTGGGCGGGCGAGCCACTGCGCGGTCACGCGCCACGACCGGGCGGGCATGGACCGACATCACCGTGCCCGGCAACTGGACGGTGCCGGGCGCGTTCCCCACTGGCGGGCAGCCCGACGACCACCCGCACTACACCAACGTGCAGATGCCGTTCCCGGGTCCACCGCCCGCGCTGCCGGACCGCGTCCCCACGGGGGTCTACCGGCGCACGCTCGACGTGCCGCGGCGGTGGCGCGGCCGCCGCATCGTGCTGCACGTCGGCGGCGCGGAGAGCGTGCACTGGGTGTTCGTCAACGGTGAGTGGTGCGGCTACGGCACCGACAGCCGCCTTCCGAGCGAGTACGACCTCACCGAGTTCGTGCACGACGGTGCCAACGACCTGTGCATCGTCGTGGCTCGCTACAGCGCGCAGAGCTATGTCGAGGATCAGGACCAGTGGTGGATGGCCGGTCTGCACCGAGAGGTCTATGTCGAGGCGCGCCGTGGCGCGCACCTCACCGATGTCGTCTGTGACGCCGACGTCGAGATCGACCCGCGGTCGGCGACGTCGCCCGGTCTCCTCACTGTTCGCACGGCCATCGACTGGTGCGGCCCCGCGCGACGCGACCACACAGTACGGGTCACGGTCACCGCCGACTCGGGCCGCCCCGTGGCAACGGGCGGCCCGCTCGTCGTCCCCCACCGCCACTGGGTGCCGGGCCGGTTCACGGGGCACACCGTCGAGCACCAGTTGCGCGTGCGGCGCGTCAGGCCCTGGTCGGCCGAGACACCGACCCGCTACCGAGTGGCGGTCGAGCTCCTCGCGCCGGACGGTCGCGTGGTCGACAGCACCGAGCAGTTCGTCGGCTTCCGCCGCGTCGAGGTGCGCGACCGGCAGCTGCTCGTGAACGGTCAGCCCATCTGGGTCTTCGGCGTCAACCGCCACGACCACCACCCCGAGCGTGGCAAGGCCGTCACCGTCGACGACATGCGCGCCGACCTGCTGGCGATGAAGCGGCACAACATCAACGCCGTCCGCACGTCCCACTACCCCAACGACCACCGCTTCTACGACCTCTGCGACGAGCTCGGCCTGTACGTCATCGACGAGGCCAACATCGAGAGCCACGCCTACGACACCTCGCTGTGTCACGACCCGCGGTATCTCGCCACCTGGGTGGCGCGCGGGTCGCGCATGGTGCAGCGCGACCGCAACCACCCGTGCATCATCCTGTGGAGCCTCGGCAACGAGAGCGGGTACGGCCCGCATCACGATGCCCTCGCCGGCTGGATCCGGCGCACCGACCCGACCCGACCGCTGCACTACGAGGGCGCCGTCGCGCACCACGGCTGGGCGGACGGAGGGCTCGCCGCCACCGACGTGGTGTGCCCGATGTACCCCACCGTCGATGCCATCCGCTCGTTCGCTGCCGCCGGCACGGGCGACCGGCCGCTGATCATGTGCGAGTACAGCCATGCAATGGGCAACAGCAACGGGTCGCTCGCCGACTACTGGGACGTCATCACGACGACCCCCGGCCTGCAGGGTGGCTTCGTGTGGGAGTGGAAGGACCACGGCATCACCCAGCACCTGGCGGATGGATCGACGCGCTTCGCGCACGGCGGCCAGTTCGGCGACACGCCGCACGACGGCAACTTCGTCGCCGACGGGCTCGTCGCGAGCGACCGCACCGCGCACCCGGCGATCCACGAGCTGGCGTGGGTGTACCGACCCGTCACCACGACCCGACGGGTGCGCAGCGGGACGACGGTCCTGCGCGTGCACAACCGTCAGTCCTTCGTCGACACCGGCGAGTTCGACGCCCGCTGGCACGTGGTCGTCGACGGGCTGCACGAGGCCGACGGCGTGCTGCGGGTGCCGCGCGTCCTGCCACAGGCGGTCGTCGACCTCGACGTACCCGCGACCGCGCGGCGGCTCGCGGACCGGCATCCGGGCACCGAGGCAGTGCTGACCGTCACGTTCGCACAGCGCGGGGCGACAGCATGGTCGGCACCCGGTCACGTGGTCGCGACGGACGAGATCGTGCTGCGGGGCGCGACCCGCACCCCTCACTCTGCCACCACCCCCAGTCCGGGCCGCGACGGCCGGCTGCCGCGGTCGCTCGAGTCGATCCTCGTCGCCGAACCCACGCTCACCCTGTGGCGCGCACCGGTCGACAACGACGGCTTCAAACTGATGCCCGAGCTCGCCGAGCGCATCCGTGTGGGCGGGCTGTCATTGATGCGGTGGCAGCAGCAGGGTCTCGACCGGTTCGACGCAGATGCACTCGTCGACCACCGGGTGCGACGCCTCGTCACCGACGACACCGTCGAGTACCACCACACGGTCGTCGTACCCGACGAGCTCGCCGACCTGCCGCGCCTCGGTGTGCGATTCGCCGTGCCGTCGTCGTTCGGCACGATGCGCTGGTACGGGCGCGGACCGCACGAGAACTACCCCGACCGTCGGCACAGTGCCCACCTCGGCCGCTGGCAACAGCCACTGGACGAGCCGCCCTATCTCATCCCTCAGGAGTTCGGCCTGCGCTGCGACTGCCGCTGGCTCGAACTCGTCGGCCCACGCGGCCGCCGACTGCGCATCGACGTGCTCGACCCGGTCTCGCTGCACCTGTCGGCCACCCGCTACTCGGCCCGCACCCTCACCGACTGCCCGCACGAGTCGGTCCTGCAGCCCGACGATCACGTCGAGGTGCACATCGACGTCGCGCACCGTGGGCTCGGCACCGCCAGTTGTGGCCCCGACGTGCTCCCGCAGTACCGCATCGCTGCCGGCACCTACCGGTTCGCGTACCGGCTGTCGTCGCCTCGCGACTGATCGTTGCCGCGGCCTAGTTCGTCGCGCGCCGCACCCGCAGCGGACGGTCGTCGGCGTTCCGGCACGACCCCGTGTGCAGGTCGAAGCGCCAGCCGTGCAACGTGCACACCAGCTCGTCGCCGTCGAGCTCGCCGAACACGCTCAGGTCGGCCTGACGGTGCGGGCAGGCCCGCTGCACCATCCAGTCGCCGATGCGGATGTCGTCGTCGGCACGGTCACCCTCGTCAGGGTGCAACTTGCGCAGCGCCTCCGCCTCGGTCCGGCGCATGCGCTCGACGGACAGCGACTTGAAGAAGTTGTAGACGTACTCGTTGAACTGGCCGCGCCGCCACGCGCGGAAGCGGCACGACAGGAACAACGAGTTGCTCCAGTCGACAGCGCGCTGCGCGACGACTGTCTCGACCAGTTCGCGCTGAATGCGGAACCAGAAGCCGTGCTCCTCGCCGTGCCACTCGTGCACCTCGCGGCGGGGGAAGTCGAGGGCGATCGACAGGTCGCCTGCGTGCAGCACCACGACGTCGCCGATCGCGTCGCACACCGTCGGTGCCATCGCCATCAGCGGCTCCCACCACGCCTTCACGCGGGCCAGTAGGTCGTCGGTCGGCGCGTGCCAACCTGACTTCATCTCGTCCAACCACGGCAACCAGTCCGCCTGGTACTGCCGCAGGTAGGCCTCCTTGTCGGCGAAGATCGCCGTAACGTCCGCGTCGGGCATCGGGTGCGTCACGGTCATGGCACTCGACCCGGCCGTGAACTCGATCTCGGTGCCCGGCACCGCGAGGATGCCGTGCCGGCCGGCGTCGGTGAGTCGCGACATGAACGAACGCTGATCGGGGAAGATCGACAGCTCGTCGCCACGGATGATGTTGAAGCCGAAGAGCTCGGGGTCGAGGAACGCGGGCGGGCCGGCGCTGGGCACCACTGCGGTCGCATCCACCGTCTCGACGTACCGCATCGCGCGCGCGAACTGACTGTCGACCTTCGCGTCCACGAGCTCGCGCATGCGCGCCGGTGTCTCCTCGTACACCATCGGGTACCAGATCGCGCCGCTGTACTGCAGCCAGTGCAGGTCGACCGGCCCGTGCGCCGCCAGTGCGGTGAGGTCGTTGGTGCGGCAGTCGTTCTGGTTGACCAGCCGACCGGTCCCGTCGCTGATGACGAGGGCCGAGTCGCCACCCGGTCCGTCGGCGATGCTGGTCTCGCAGTGGATCGCCACGGTGAGATGTGGCCCGAGGCGCATCTCCTCGCCGTCGACGGTGCGCACGATCGAGTGGAACCCGAGCCCGCGCAGGATGCGCTCGAGCTCGCGGGTGGGATACCCGGGGACGAGGACCGTGGTGTCCTTGTCCATGTGCTCGACGAGCCACCCCTCGTCGAGGTGATCGGCGTGGATGTGCGAGATGTAGAGATACGTCGGGTGGCAGACCCGCTGCATCAGGTCGGCCGACAGCCGGTCGTTGCGCGGGAACACGAACCACGAGCCGTGGAACTGGGGCATGAACCACGGATCACAGACGATCGACCCGTCGACGGTGTCGACGAGGATGCCTGCGTGGCCGAGCGAGGTGGCACGCATACTGCGAGGGTACTCAGGGCGGACGCGTCAGCGCAGTGGACCTAGGTCACTGCGCGTCCCCGAGTCGCAACGCCTCGGGCTGCAGTGCCGGCACGACAGTGGTCAGAGCGGGTCGGTGTACTGCTGGCCGGCGCGCGACACGTGCTCGGTCCAGCGGGTGCCGTCCCAGTAGCGCAGTTCGTAGCGACCGGTGGGGTCGGCCGCCCACTGTGCCGGCACCGTCGATGCCGCGACCTGGGCGGCTGCCGACACCGGCTGCGCCGCGGCCTGCGCCACCGGTACCTCGGCTGCCGTCTGGGCGACCGACTGCACCGACACCGCCGGGCTGGCGGCCCACCCGGCCGGCTCGGCGGCGACCAACGTGGTGGCCGCACCAGCATTCGCCGGCTCGACCGCTGCGGACGCAGTTGCAGTCGCCGCCACGCTGGTGCCAGAGGCCTCGCGGCTGAGGAAGGCCGTGACATCACCGCCGGTGCTGACGATGGACACCACCGACCAGCCGTCGGCGGATTTCTCGTTGAGACGGGCAACCAACGCAGCCGGGTCGTACGACGAGGCGCTCACAGAGGCGAATTCCTGCATGGGGCCACGCTAGTGCCATTCGGCGGCACCGTGCGGTCGACCGGACCGGCCGGTACCGCCGGTCAGCCGGGGCTCACCAGGCCCTCGACGTCGGCGCCGCCGGGCGGTCCGTCGTACACCACCACACCGTCGCGCAGCGCCACGACGCGAGCGACCCGGTCGAGGAAACCGAGTTCGTGCGTGGCGACGACGAGTGTCGTGCCCGCTGCTGCCGCATCGTCGAGCAGGCCCAGCAGCGCGTCCTTGCCCACGGTGTCGAGGCCGACGAACGGCTCGTCGACGAGCAGCACGTCGCACGGCCGCACCAGACCGAGTGCGATCGACGACTTCTGGCGCAGGCCGCGGCTGAACGTCGTGGGCAGGTCGTCGCGTCGGTGCGAGACACCCAGTCGCTCGACGAGGTGCTCGGCCCGTTCCGCCCACTCGATCACGCCGTGCAGTCGCGCCACGTACTCGAGGTGCTCCCACAGCGAGAGGTCGTCGTAGAACGTCGGCGAGTCGGGCAGCCAACTGACGGCCCGGCGCGCGAGCAGCGAGCCGGCCCGGGCCGATCCGACGCGCACCTCACCGGCCGACGGCTCGAGCAGCCCCGCCGCCATGCGGAGGAACGTCGTCTTGCCGCTGCCGTTGTGGCCGACGAGCGCGACCCGCTCGCCGGCAGCGATCTCGAGGTCGAGCGGTGCCAGTGCTGGACGGTCGCCGTAGTCCTTGGTCAGACCGAGCGCGCGCAGCGCGACGGGCGGGGTGGGTGACTGCGACACGGACGACGATGATGTCATGCGCCACCTGCCGCCGTGGGTCGCCGTGCCGCTCGACCCTCGGCAAGGAACGTCGTCGCCGAGCGGACCGAGCGGTCGCGCAGCCGAACCCACTGCGCCGCGAGGAAGACGAGGAGCAGGGCGCCGATCGCAGCACGGCACGCCGACGGCCACAGGGTGTCGCCACGGCGACTGGCCGCGCGCACGAACAGCACCGTGGCAGCACCGAGCGAGCTGACCACCAGCGGCAGCGCGGCGCGCAGGACCGAGCCGAGACCGGTCACCTCGGGCATCGCGATCGCAGTGGTACCGCGTGTCGATGCCACCGGATCGGGGGCGTCGCGCACGATGCTCACCGCCGAGCCGGTCGCCGCCGCCCACGTGATGGGCACGGCGAGCACGGCAGCCGGCAGCACGGCAGCACCGGGGTCACCGGAGGACAGGATCGCCGCAACGGCAGCGACGAGCGAGAACGGCACCAACAGCACCGCTGGCGCCGCCAGGTGACGCAGCAGCAGTTCGCCGCGCTCGACGGGCAGCGTGTCGCACCGGTCGGCGTGATCGATCTCCTGCGACAGCGGCTCGAGCGCCTCGAGCCCGAGGACGAACCCGGCGAGGCCCGCGATGGCGACAGCCGGCGTGGTGCCGCGCACCGTGGCCGCCAGCGACACGCCCCACGCACACGCGACCAGCGTCATGCGCGCGAGACGCGACAGCGGCAGACGCGCGAGACCCCGCAGGTCGCGTTGCCACACGGCTGCAGTGAGCGACTGTCGACCGGTCCGGGACGGCCGCTGCACCCACGGCGACCGGCGCGGGTGCTCCTCGTCGAGCTGACGGCGCAGCAGGACGACCGTGCGAAGGTCCTGCATCGTCGCCGCGAACCGGAGCTGCGCCACCAGGGCGCTGCGTCGGGCGAGCGCCTCGAGCGACATGCGGTCGAGCGACAGCAGCCCGGCAGCGACGAGCGCAACGGTGACCACCGCCACCACTGCACCCGACACCACACCACCGGGTGCGCCGACAGCGGGCGTGTCGGGCCACGCCGCGACGGCGAGGCGGCCGACCCCGTCGAGCGGTGCCGGCACCGACCTGACCACGGTCACTGCCTGCCACCCGACGAGCACGCCGCCGAGCACCGTCATCGCGGGTCGCGGGCGACAGTGCGCGAGCAGTGCGGCAGCGAGCCACAGCGCACCCACGAGCACCCCCGCTGCCGCGCCGGCAGCAGTCCACGACCACGACGAGCCCGGCAGGCGCTGTGCGGCCAGACGACCCACCACCGCACCTGCACCCGCACCGCCCAGCACTGCGGTACGCAGGCGCTGCACCACCGGTCGGCGCAGGACGAGGCGCCGCGGGACCGGGGCGAGCAACACGTGCGCCACGTCAGCCGCCTCGACGGCGAGCGGGCCACCGCGCGCGCCCGACCGGAGTCCGATCATCACGGCGCACGCCGCCAGCGTCGACACCACAGCGGGCCCCCGGCGCGCCACGTCAGCGAGCCCGTCGACGACCGGCGCATCGCCGAGACGACTCACGACCCACAGCAGCACTCCACCACCGAACAGGATGACGACGTACGCCTTGTACGCGATGTCGAACCACTCGAGCCGGCCGAGGCGTCGTGTCCGCCGGCGGTCACGCAGGTCGCGCAGCGCGTCGATGCCCGGTGCGGCACCGTCGTCACCCGCAGCGAAGCCGGCCGTGCGCACGTCCGTCATGCGTCGCCCAGGGCGGCGGGGCGGTCGGGGTCGGACGACCATCCCGACCAGCTGGCCACGAACAGGCGTGGCCGAGTCAGCCCTGCGTGCTCCATCGCGAGCACGTTCATGCAGGCACTCACACCGGACCCGCAGTACGCAATCGTGTCGGCAGCAGTCGACTCGTCGACGCCGAGCGCCGCGTAATGGGCACGCAGGTCGGTCGCCGACCGCATGCGTGCACCGTCGCCCAGCACCGCGTTCCAGGGCGCGTTGCGCGCGCCGGGCACGTGGCCCGGCCGCGGGTCGATCATCGCCACCGCACCGGTGAACCGCTCGAGGGCACGACCGTCGACGAGCGGCCGCCGAGCGTCAGGGGCCGCTGCCCGCACGGCCACCTCGTCGACCGTCGCCAACGCGCTGTCCGGCCACTCGGTGGTGGTGAACACTCCCGGCACCGGCACCGCCGCCTGGCCCGACTCGACCGGGCGGCCGTCGGCCGCCCACGCCCCCAACCCACCGTCGAGCAGCGTGGCGCGCCGGCCGAGGACCCGCAGCATCACGACGAGGCGCCCGGCACTCATGCCGCCGGTGTCGTCGTAGCCGACGACCACCGTGTCGTCACCGATGCCCAGTGACGACATCGAGGCCGCGAAGTCGGCGGCATCCGGCAGGGGATGGCGGCCGTCAGTGGCCGGTCGGCCGTGTGCCGCAAGGTGCCCGTCGAGGTCGACCCACACCGCGCCGGGCACGTGCGCTGCCTCGAACGCTGCGCGCCCGTCGCGACCGTCGAGGTACCACCGCACGTCGGCCACCACCACCGGACCCAGTGCTGCCAGCGCGCAGAGATCGTCGGCAGCGGTCACGGGTGCGACAGCGGGGCGGTCAGCGGGGGTCACGGGGGCATCCTGCCACCACATTCGGCACCCGCGGACGGCAGAATGGGCCGGTGCTCGCCCTGACCGCACCCCAGGTCCACGACGCCGCTGCCGCGCTCGCCCTCGTGGCGGCCGTCGGCGTCGTGCTGATGGTGATCGCCCGGCTCGTTCCCGCCACACCGGCGTTCCAGTTCCTCGACGTGCTGCACCGCGCGCAACTGGCGCTCGCCGCGCTCGTCGCCGCCGCGGCCACGCTCGGCAGCCTGTGGTTCAGCGAGGAGGCCGGCTGGGTGCCGTGCCGCTTCTGCTGGTACCAGCGCATCTTCATGTACTCGTCGGCAGTGGTGCTCGTCGTCGCTGCCGTCCGCCGCGACCGCTCGGCGCGCTGGTACGCAGTGCCCCTCGCCGGCCTCGGCAGCCTGCTCAGCATCTGGCACATCCTCCTCGAGCACCGCATCATCGAGGAATCCACGTCGTGCTCGTCGGTCACCAGTTGTGCGACGCCCAACTACGTGTCGTTCGGCCGCCTCGAGTTCGACACGAACGGTCAGTTCGTCACGTCCGGCTTCCCCGTCACGCTCGCCGTCATGGCGCTGTGCGCGTTCGCTGCCATCATCACCCTGTTGCTCGCACCCGAACCCCTCGTCAACGACAGCGAGTCGGCACCGGCGGCCTGAGTCCTCGGACCGCGACCTCCGACTCGACCCTCACCCGAAGGAAGGAACACCATGGCCAACCGTCAGCGCGCAGAGGCCCGCCGCAAGGCAGCCGCACAGGCAGCCCGCAAGGAGGGCGGCTCGAAGCCGATCCTCTGGGTGGTCGCCGCACTCGTCGTCGTGGTCGCCGTCGTGGTGGCCGTGGTCGTCGCGGGCGGGGGCAACGACGCCACCAGCGCGAGCTCCAGCAGCGTCGAGTCGACGACGCCCGGCTCGGGCACCACCGACGGGTATCTCGACGCCGACGGCCGCCCCTACTCGCAGCCGGTCGTCATCGACGGCGAGCCGCTCGCTGCCTACAACAAGGACGCCGAGTTCGACGACGCCGTCGGCACGCCCGCCCCGACGCTCTCGGGCAAGGACTTCCAGGGCAAGGACATCGTCATCGACCCTGCGGCCAACGGTCCGTACATGATCGTCTTCCTCGCCCACTGGTGCCCCCACTGCAACGCCGAGGTGCCGCGCCTGCTCGACTGGAAGAACGCCGGCCTCGTGCCCCAGGAGCTGAACGTCGTGGGCGTCGCCACTGCCGTCGCCGCCGATGCCGCCAATTTCCCGCCTGCCCAGTGGTTCTCGAACAAGGGCTGGAGCTGGCCGGTGATCGTGGACGAGTACCAGGGTGCGGGCGCCGGCGGCACGGCAGCCTCGGCATTCGGTGCGAGTGGCTGGCCGTACTTCGTCATCATCGGTGCCGATGGCCTCGTCAAGGTGCGCAAGAGCGGCGAGATCGAGATCTCCGAGCTGCAAACGATCGTCGCCGACGCCCTCGCGTCGTGACACTCGCTGCCCACTGCGCCTGAACCGGGGCGGATCGATTCGGCCCAGGCCGACGACGGTCAGTCGCGGTCGCTGAGTGCGAGGCGCACTGCGTCGTCGAGCACCGCTCGCAATGCACGACCGGTCGCCGCGGCGACCGCCACTGCATCGTCGTGCTCGGGCTTGACCCGGCCCGCCGACACCTTCACGCGCACGGGATGGCCGTCGACCTCGACGACCCGCTCAGCGCGCTGCTGGGGCCAGCGCCGCGACGAGTGCCCGCGCACGCCGAGCGACCCGGTCTCGCGCACGAGGGTCGACACGACCGCGTCTGCGTGCGCAGGGTCACAGAGCGCGTGCACGGTGTACGCCGGGCGGCCTTTCTTCATCACGATCGGTGTCGCCCACGCATCGTGTGCGCCCGCCGCCAGCAGCGCGGCGATCGCGTGCGCCACCACCTCGCCGGTGGCGTCGTCGACGTTCGTCTCGAAGACCTGCACGGGTTGGCCGGGCCCGGGTGCCACGGCAGCAGCCACGACCTCGTCGCCCACCACCACCTGCACCACATTGGGCCGCCCGGGGACATCCGCCGATCCGGCGCCGTAGCCCACGCTGCGCACCTGCATCGTCGGCAGCGGACCGAACGTGTCGGCGAGCGCGACCATCAGCGCCACGCCCGTGGGGGTCGCGAGTTCGCGACCGTCGTCGATGCCGAGCGTCGGCACCTGTCGACGGGCCAGCAGTCCGGCGACGGCCGGCGCCGGATTGGGCAGTTCACCGTGTGCGGTGCGCACTGTGCCGCGACCGACGGTGATGGTGCTGCAGGAGACCGTGTCGACACCGAGTGACTCGAGCGCGGCACACGTGCCCACCACGTCGACGATGGCGTCGACCGACCCCACCTCGTGGAACTCGACCTCGTCGGTGGCGACACCGTGCATCGCGGCCTCGACCTCGGCGAGCACGGCGAAGACGCGCAGCGACCGCTGTCGCACCCGATCGGGAAGATCTGCCTGCTCGAGCAGCGTCCGGATGTCCCGGTACGGGCGGTGCGGATGGTCGTGCGAGTCGCTGTGCACCCCACCGTCCACATGCCCCTCGACGTGGTCGTGGTGTGGGGCGTGCACCGCGACGTGCGCCTGCGTCGCCACGATGCCGCACCGCTGCACCCGCTCGAACGACATCGCGTAGCCATCGAGGTCGACACCCGACAGCATCTCGGCGATCGCGACCGGGTCGGCACCGGCGTGCACCAACGATGCCATCGTCATGTCACCGGCCGTGCCCGCGAAACAGTGGAACCACGCCGTCGTCATGCGCACATCCTGCCGATCGCGCACGCTGCCCCGAACCCGTTGTCGATGCCCACGACCGTGATGCCACTGGCGCACGAGGCGTGCATCGCGAGCAGTGCAGTGACGCCCTCCATCGACGACCCGTACCCGACACTCGTCGGCACGGCCACGACCGGCGCCGACGTGAGACCGCCCACCACACTCGCGAGCGCACCCTCCATCCCTGCGACGACCACCACGGCGTCAGCCGACGTCACACGGTCGACGTGCGCCAGCAGTCGGTGGAGACCCGACACCCCGACGTCGGTGAGTCGATCGGGCTCGAAGCCGAGGGCGCGCAGCGTGACCACGCATTCGTCGACCACCGGCACGTCGCTGGTGCCCGCGCTCACCACGAGCACACGTGCTGACCGATGTGGTGCCGGGCGGCGCCACAGCAGACAGCGCGCCGCTGCCTCGGCCCCCGGATGCGCTGCAGCCACCGCTGCAGCGGTTGCGTCGTCGAGGCGCGTCAGCAGCACCGGTCCCGTGCCCCCGGCCAGCAGTTCGCCCACCGCAGCGCTGCACTGGTCGACCGACTTGCCGGGCCCGTAGACGACCTCGGGCATGCCCTGGCGCAGCGCGCGGTGATGGTCGATCAGCGTGTCGCCGACCTCGACGAACGGCAGGCGCCGCAGGCGCGCCACCGCCTCGTCGGGCGCCACCGTGCCGGCGCGCACGTCGGCCACCAACTGCGCCAGCGCCTGCTCGTCCATCCCGACAGTCTGCCCGCCGAAGTGGTCGACCCTCACCGCCAGCCCCTGCGAAGCGGTCGGGCGGGCATAGCCTTGCCGACCATGAGCACCGACCGGTCCCCGCGGCGCGTCGGCTTCCTCGGCCCGCTCGGCACGTTCACCCAGCAGGCGCTCGAGAGCCAGACCGACCTCGCCGCCCTCGAGCACGTGCTGTTCCGCACGATGCCCGATGTGCTCGACGCCGTCGAGCAGGGTGACGTCGACCTGGGTTTCGTCGCGATCGAGAACTCGATCGAGGGCATGGTCAACCTGTCGCAGGACGAGCTGGCGTTCAACCACAACCTGCTCATCCAGCGCGAAGTGGTCCTCGACATCGAGCACTGCCTCCTCGTACGACCCGGCACCACCCTCGCCGACATCTCGACGGTCGTCAGCATCCCGGTGGCGAGTGCACAGTGCCACTCGTACCTGCGCACCAACGTCGGCCACGCCGACCTGCGCGCCGCCAACAGCACGGCCGAGGCGGCGCGCATCGTGTCCGAGGACACGTCCGGACACCTCGCTGCCGTCGCACCGCGAGCCAGCGCTGCGGTGTACGGCCTCGACATCCTCGATGCCGACATCGCCGACCACCCCGGCAACCAGACCAGGTTCGTGCTCGTCGCGCGAGAGGGCATCCCCGCACCGACCGGGCACGACCGCACGGCGCTCGTCGTGTACCAGCGCGCCGACGAGCCGGGCAGCCTCATCGGCATCCTGCAGGAGTTCGCGGCGCGCCGACTCAACCTCTCCAACCTGCTGTCGCGGCCCACCAAGGACGGCGGGCTCGGCGACTACTGCTTCATCGTGTACCTCGACGGTCATCTCGCCGACGAGCTCGTGGCCGACGCGATGCGCGCCCTGCACAGCAAGCAGGGCCACGTGAAGTTCCTCGGCAGCTATCCGGCCGCCGGCGATCACACCAGCGTGCGCGAGCACGCCGACGCGCGGTGGCGCGAGGCCGACGACTGGGTGCAGGACCTGCGCAGGTCGATCCGCCGATGACCGTCGCGGCACATCGACCCGGTCGCGCCCGGGTTCGCATCGCGGTCGCTCTCACGACATGCGCCGTCGCCGCGCTCCCGGCGTGCAGCTCTGACGAGCGGTCGCTCGTCGCGGTCACCACCTCGAGCACCTCGACCCTGCCCGACACCACCGTCGCCACCTCGAGCACGTCCACGACTGCGCCGCACTCGCAGCCGACCGTGCCACCGTCCACCTCCGCGCCGGTCGCCCTGTACCGCGTGGTCGACCCGCCGACGGTCGATGGGTCGCAGACCGACGAGTTCGCCGCCGACGGCCCGCTCGCCGACGGCAGCTACTGGGCGCTGTACAACGGCAGCGACGGCGCCACGCCGTTCGTCACCCTGTACGTCGCGTACTTCGGCGATGCGTGTGTCGACGCGGCCCTCGAGTACGGCGACGAGTGCCTCAACGACGTCTTCGTGCGGCCCGACCCCACACGCGACCTCATCGACGTGCCGTTCGCCGACGACGTCCGCATCACGCTGGCCGACGTGCGCACCGGTGACAGTTATCTGGTCGACGGTGCCGAACTGGTCCTCGCCAGCACCGGCACGCCGGACGCGTCGGCACCCGACGGGTTCCAGTACACGTCGTTCGCCTTCATCATGACCGTCGCCGACGGCGAGATCGTCGCCTTCGAGCAGTTCTGGACACCGTGACCGACCGAGGGATGTACCGATGACCGCCGACCTGTCCGACCTCGTCGTCGGTTCCCGTCACCTCCACGTGGTCGTCGGCGGCGCCGGCACCCCGTCGATCGTCTTCCTGCACGGCATGGGGACGTCAGCGGCCAGTTGGCAGCAGTGCATGCACCTGCTCGCCGGCACGCACCGGGTCGCTGCGCCCGACCTCATCGGGCACGGCACCTCACCGGTGCCCGCCGACGCGGCCGAGTACACGCGCGACCGCACGCTCGTCGACCTCGACGAACTGCTCGCCGACCCGGCGATCGCCCTCGCAGCGCCGGTCGTGCTCGTGGGTCACTCGCTCGGCGGGTACCTGGCGCTGGCCCACGCCGCCCCCCGCCCCGGCGGCGCCGCCGGCATCGTCGTGCTCAACACGGGTCCGGGCTATCGCGATGCCGACAAGCGCGAGGCGTGGAACGAACGGTCACGGCGGAACGCACACCGGTTCGGTGTGCCGGTGCAGGTGGCCGACCTCAACCTGCAGCACGACTCGATCGTGATGGACCGCCTCGCCGAGATCGACGTCCCCGTCCTGGCGCTGGCCGGTGGTGCCGACCGGCCCGAGTACGCCACCTCGGGCGAGTACCTCGCGCGCAAGATGCGGCACGCGTCGTTCGTCAGCGTCGACGGCGGCGAGCACTCGATGCACGAGGCCACGCACGCCGACACCGTGGCGGATCTCATCGACGGGTTCACGCGCTCGCTCGGGCGCTGACCATCACGAACCCGACGGGCGGGCATCACGCCTGACGCGACCGTCGGGACCCACCGCTAGATTCGCTGGCGGAACGGTGGCAGAGCGGACAAATGCGCGCGCCTTGAAAGCGTGAGGCCTCACGGCCCGGGGGTTCGAATCCCTCCCGTTCCGCCACTCCTTCCCGACCCGACGCCGTGCTCGTGCGCCGCCGGTCTCACCACGGACCGACGCACGACGCGACGAGGGCCCGGGGTCGCCCCCGGGC
>JBMSSR010000011.1:0-20522 GCA_049424465.1 Ilumatobacteraceae bacterium | reverse complement strand
CACGGCGACCGGTTCATGGAGTTCTGGAACCTGGTGTTCATGCAGTACAACCAGGCGCCCGACGGCACCCGTACTCCGCTGCCCAAGCCGTCGATCGACACCGGCGCCGGGCTCGAGCGCATCCTCTGCCTCGTGCAGGGTGTCGACGCGGTCTGGGAGACCGACCTCATGATGCCGCTCATCGACGAGGCCTGTCGCCTCACCGGCAAGCGCTACCAGGCGGGCGAGTACGACCACCGCGAGAGTTTCGCGATGCGCGTCCTCGCCGAGCACGCACGCAGCAGCACGATGCTCGTCAGCGACGGCGTGTTCCCCAGCAACGAGGGGCGGGGCTACGTGCTGCGGCGCATCATCCGCCGCGCCGTTCGCTACGCGTACCTGCTCGGCACCGATCGCCTCGTCATGCCGACGCTCGCCGAGACGGCGATCAACGTGATGGGCAACGCCTACCCCGACGTCGTCAAGAACAAGGACTTCGTGCTGGGTGTCCTCACCCGCGAGGAAGAGCGCTTCCGCCAGACCCTCAAGACCGGCCTCACGATTCTCGAGGACGAGCTGTCGGCGGCCGGGGGCACCCTGCCGGGCAGCGCGGCCTTCCTGCTGCACGACACGTACGGGTTCCCGCTCGAGCTCACCGAGGAGATCGCCGGCGAGCGCGGCGTCTCCGTCGACGGTGCGGGGTTCGACGCCGAGATGTCGGCGCAGCGCGAGCGTGCAAAGGCCGCCCGCAAGGGTGCCGGCGACGACGACCGGCTCGGGGCGTACCGCGAGGTCGTCGAGCGGGCGGGTACTACCGAGTTCGTCGGGTACAGCGACGACGAGTGCACGGCGACCGTCGTGGCGGTCATCCCGGGCGCCGAGGCGGGCACGGTCGAGATCTTCCTCGATCGCACGCCGTTCTATGCCGAGGCAGGTGGTCAGGTGGGTGACACCGGCACGATCCGCACGCCGGACGGTGTCGCCGAGGTGCTCGACACCACCTATGCGCTGCCGGGCCTGCGTCGCCATGTCGCGACCGTGAACGGCGAGATCCTCGTCGGTGCGACTGCGACGGCGACGATCGACGTCGCCCGACGTGCGGCCATCCGGCGCAACCACACCGGCACACACATCCTCCACTACGCGCTGCGCAAGGTGCTCGGCGAGCACGTCAAGCAGGCAGGTTCGCTCGTCGGGCCCGACCGGCTGCGCTTCGACTTCAGCCACTACGCAGCAGTCACCGACGACGAACTGTGCCGCATCGAGGACATCGCCAACGCCGAGGTCCTGGCCAACGCCGCTGCCCGCGTGTTCGAGACGACCAAGGACGAGGCGACGGCACTCGGTGCGATCGCATTCTTCGGCGACAAGTACGGCGATCTCGTGCGTGTGCTCGAGGTCGGCAATTCGATCGAGTTGTGCGGTGGCACGCACGTGCGCGCGGCAGGCGACATCGGCACGGTCAAGGTGATCTCCGAGAGCAGCATCGGCAGCAACCTGCGCCGCATCGAGGCGACCACCGGCACGAACACCGTTCGCCTCCTGCAGCGCGACAGTGCACAGATCGCCGAGGTGGCTCGCCTGGTGGGCGCGACGCCGGACGACCTCGTTGCCGGAGTGCAGCGCCGCCTCGACGAGATCAAGTCGCTCCACGACGAGCTGAAGACGCTCCGCTCGCGACTTGCGTCGGGTCGCGCCGCCGAGCTCGCCGCTGCGGCAGCCGACGGCACCGTCATCACCCGCATCGACGGCCTCGCGCCGAACGACCTCCGTGACCTCGCGATCGCGGTTCGACAGCAGCCCGGTATCGACATCGTCGTCCTCGGCGGGGTCACTGACACGGGCGGCGTGTCGCTGGTGGCAGCGGTCACTGCGGCGAGCGGCCGCATCGCCGGCGACCTCATCCGTGACGCCGCCAGGGCGGTCGGTGGTGGCGGTGGCGGCAAGGGCGACATCGCGACGGCCGGCGGCAAGAACGCTGAGGGTCTTCCCGAGGCACTCCGACTGGCGGAGGCCGCTGCACGCGGGTGACGCCAGCGGCGCGGCCCCTGCGACGGCTCCAGTCATGAGGGCGCTCGGCATCGACTTCGGTTCGAAGCGCATCGGCGTCGCCGTGAGCGACCGCTCGGGGACGATCGCGTCGCCGCTCACCGTGCTGCAGCGTTCCGGGTCGGTGGCACGTGACCATGCGGCGATCGCCCGACTGGTGGTCGACGAGGAGGCCGAGGTCGTGGTCGTCGGCCTCCCGCTCAACATGGACGGGTCGATGGGCCCCGCTGCCCGTGCTGCCGTCACCGAGGCGAAGGCGTTGGCTACCGTGGTCGGCGTGCCGGTCATCAGCGTCGACGAGCGCCGTACCACCGTCACCGCCGAGCGGGCGATGAAGGAGGCGAGCATGCGCGCCGAGGACCGCCGCAAGGTGGTCGACAAGGTGGCTGCCGCCGTCATCCTCCAGCACTGGCTCGACGGCCGACCCCGCGGGCAGGACCAACAGCGATGACGCACCTCGACGAGTCGACCTGGCGTGCCGACCCGTGGGACGACCCTGACGCGACCGGTGGCCTCGTGGTCGAACGGTCCCGCCGCTCGTTTCGCCCGGCGCGCTGGGTGGTGTGGCTCGCGATCTACATCGGACTCGCTGCCATCGTGTCGTCCGGCCTGTCGTGGTTCCACACCACCGAGCGGCTCAATCCGGCCGGCGACCCCGGTCCACTGCAGAACTTCACGGTCATCGCCGACGACACGATCGCGTCGGTGGCACAGCGCCTCGAGCAGATGGACCTCATCAGCGACGCGGCCACGTTCGAGTGGTACGTCGAGTGGAAGGGCGGCCTCGAGCTGACACCCGGCTACTACCGCATCCGACCGCTCGACCACATGGGCAACGTGATGGCGGCCCTCGCGACACCGCCAGCCGAGACGTTCACCAACATCACCTTCCCCGAGGGGTACACGCTCGAGCGCATGGGCGAGCGTCTCGCCGAGCGCGTGCCGAGACTGCGAGCAGTGTCGTTCACCAGCGCTGCGACCGATGGTTCGGTGCGCTCGAAGTACCAGCCCGATGACGTGAACACGCTCGAGGGCCTGTTGTTCCCCGACACGTACCAGGTCTCGAACGGCGAGTCGGTCCGCCAGGTGCTGCAGCGCATGGTCGACCTCACCGAGCGCGTCGGCGCGCAGGAGGACATCGAGGTGGGGGCGATGCGCCTCGGTCTCACCCCGTACCAGGTCCTCATCGTCGCGAGCCTCATCGAACGCGAGGCGCGCGTCGACGAGGACCGGCCGAAGATCGCGCGGGTCATCTACAACCGTCTCGGCATCGACATGGAGCTGCAGATCGACGCAGCCCTGTACTACCGCCAGGACGAGTCGCTCGACTTCTCGACGCTGAAGGCGATCGACTCTCCCTACAACCTGTACCTGCACAAGGGGCTGCCGCCGACGCCGATCACGAACCCGGGCCGGGCATCCATCCACGCGGCGCTCAACCCGGCACCGAACCCCTCGCTGGGCGACCCCCTGTGTGTCGATCTGCCGCGTGACGTCGCGTGCGAGTACCTGTACTACGTCCTCAGTGACGACGAGGGTCGGCACGCGTTCGCGGCAACGCTCGAGCAGCACGAGGCGAACGTCGAGCTCGCTCGCCAGAAGGGTCTGTTGTGATCAGCGGCGCGACTCGGGTTGCCGCAGTGATCGGCAGCCCGGTGGCGCACAGCCTCTCGCCGGCGCTGCACAACGCTGCATTCGGCGCCCTTGGACTCGACTGGGTGTACGTGGCACTCGAGGTCGACGAGGGCGACGCCGGGGTCGCGGTCGATGCGGTGCAGTCGTTGCACCTCGCTGGGCTCAGCGTCACGATGCCGCACAAGCAGGCGGTGGCCGATCACCTGATGCGGGTCGGACGGCTCGATCCTGCCGCAGCGGCACTGCGCAGCGTCAACACGGTGGTGCGTGCCGCGGACGGTGTGCTCGAGGGACACAGCACCGATGGTGCCGGATTCGTCGCCTCGCTGCGCGCGGCGGGCGTCGAGCCGACGGGTCGATCGGTGCTGCTGCTCGGCGCAGGTGGGGCGGCACGGGCGATCGCGGATGCACTCGGACGCGCGGGTGCGGCAGACGTGATGGTCAGCAACCGCACACGGTCGTCCGCCGACGCCGCAGCGACACTGGTGACGGCGGCCGGGTCGACGGGTCGTGTGGTCGACGCCACACCCGACACGATTGCGGCCGCCGACATCGTCGTCAACGCAACGTCGGTCGGCATGGGTGTCGACGCCCGGCAGGGTTCGGCATCGGCGCTGCCGGTGGACCCGAGGCTGCTGGGGCCTGCGCACGTCGTCGCCGACATCGTGTACCACCCCCGTGACACGGCACTGCTGCACGCCGCGAGATCAGCAGGCGCCCGGGTCGTCGATGGGCTCGGGATGCTCGTGCACCAGGCGGCGCTGCAGCAGCAGTTGTGGCACGGTTCGATGCCCGACCTGCACGTGATGACCGACGCCGCAGAGCGGGAACTCGCCGCGCGGCGCCACTAGCCTGCTGCGGATGCTCCGTTACCTCACCGCCGGCGAGTCGCACGGCCAGGCCCTCGTGGTCGTGGTCGAGGGTCTGCCCGCCGGTCTGCGCGTGACGGTCGACGACGTCCAGGCCGAGCTCGGGCGTCGCCGCCTCGGGTACGGGCGGGGCCCGCGGCAGCGGTTCGAGCAGGACGAGGTGACGCTGATCGGCGGGATCCGGCACGGCCGCTCGCTCGGTTCACCGATCGCGATCGAGATCCGCAACAGCGAATGGTTCCGCAGCGACAAGTGGCACGACGAGATGTCGCCCGCTCCCGGAGCCACCAACGACCCGCTCACCAAGGTCCGCCCCGGTCACGCCGACCTCGTCGGCATGCAGAAATACGGCTTCACCGATGCCCGCGATGTGCTCGAGCGGGCCAGTGCCCGCGAGACCGCAGCACGTGTTGCCGCCGGTGCACTGGCGAAGTTGCTGCTCGCCGAGCTGGGCACCGTGGTCCTGTCACACGTCGTGCAGATGGGTGTCGCACGCGCGACCGCTGGCCGCCGTCCGACGCCCGCCGACCTCGACGCAGTCGACGCCGACGAGGTGCGCTGCTTCGACCCGACTGCGTCAGCGGCGATGGTCGACGAGGTGAAGGCTGCGGCCAAGGAGGGCGATTCGCTCGGTGGCATCGTCGAGGTGCTCGGCTACGGCGTGCCCGTCGGCCTCGGCAGCCACGTGCACTGGGACCGCAAGATCGACGCTGCACTGGCGCAGGCAGTGATGAGCATCCAGGCCGTCAAGGGCGTCGAGATCGGCGACGGGTTCGAGGTCGCCGGCCGCCGTGGTAGCGAGGCCCATGACGCCATCTCGTGGGATCCCGACGCCAACGACTATGTGCGTTCGACAACGCTCGCCGGTGGCACCGAGGGCGGCATCACCACTGGCGGGCTGCTGGTGGTCCGCGCTGCGATGAAGCCGCTCGCAACGCTCAACCGACCCACGCTGCCGACCGTCGACGTGGTCACCAAGGAGTCCACCGTCAGCTTCAAGGAGCGCACCGACGTCACCGCGGTGCCCGCAGCAGGTGTGGTCGCCGAGACGATGGTTGCACTCGTGCTCGCCGCCGAGGCGCAGCGCAAGTTCGGCGGGGACAGCGTCGACGAATTCGTTCGCAACGCGTCGTCGTTCGCGGCCACCCTGCCGTGATCCCCACCGGCCAGCACCTCGTGCTCGTCGGCATGATGGGATCCGGAAAGAGCACCGTTGCCCGGCTCGTCGCCGAGCGACTCGGCCGTCCCGTGATCGACACCGACCAGCTCGTCGAGTCGGGTTCCGGTCGCAGTATCCGCGCCATCTTCGCCGAGGACGGCGAGCCGACCTTCCGGCACCTGGAGTCGGAGGCGCTCGGCGCAGCGCTCGCCGGCGAGGTGCCGGCGGTCATCGCGACGGGTGGGGGAGTCGTGCTGGCCGATGCCAACCGGGCGGCACTGCGCACGTCGCTGGCCCGTGTGGTCTGGTTGTGCGCCGACCCGTCGACCCTGCTCGAACGGCTCCGTCCCTCGATGCGCTCGGGTCACCGGCCGCTGCTCGACCACGATCCAGCGGGTACCTTGCAGCGCATGTGTGCCGAGCGAGAGCCGCTGTACCGCGAGGTCGCCGATGCGATCGTGCTGGTCGACAATCGGTCTGCGATCGACGTCGTCGAGGCGGTGTTGCGGTGATCACGGTCAGGGTCCCGCTCGGGGACCGGTCGTACGACGTCATCGTGGGCCATGGCGCCCGCTCGGCGCTCGCTGGCCTGCTGCCGACGACGACGCGGCGCGTCGCCGTCGTGACACAAGAGGGCATTCCGTTCGACGTCGATCCCGGCGTGCCGTTCGAGCGATTCGTCATCGGTGACGGCGAGCAGCACAAGTCACTCGCCACGGTCGAGCAACTGTGCCGCGGCTTCGCTGCGATGGGTCTCACGCGCAACGACGCCGTGGTGTCCGTCGGCGGCGGCATGGTGAGCGACGTCGCCGGCTTCGCGGCGTCGGTGTGGCACCGCGGCGTGCCGGTCGTGCACGTCAGCACCACGCTCCTCGGCATGATCGACGCCGCGATCGGCGGCAAGACCGGTGTCAACCTGTCGGTCGTCGACGGGGTCGGCGGCAAGAACCTCGTCGGGGCGTTCTGGCAACCCTGCGGCGTCGTGTGCGACCTCGATGCGCTGGCATCGCTCCCCGAGCGAGAGGCACGGTGTGGCCGCGGCGAGATGGCCAAGTACCACTTCCTCACCGGCGACGACCTGCTGTCGCTCGACGACGCGCGCCGTGTGGCGCGGTGTGTCGAGATCAAGGCCGAGGTCGTGGCTGCCGACGAGCGCGAGGGAGGTCGCCGTGCACTGCTCAACTACGGCCACACGCTCGCTCACGCGCTCGAGAGCGCGACCGACCACGGCATCGCGCACGGTGAGGCGGTCGCTGTCGGACTGGTCTACGCCGCGCACCTGGCCCACCGGTTGGGCCGCGTCCCGACCTCGCGCGTCGAGCAGCACTACCGCGTCGTCGCCGACTCGTACGGCTTGTCGACAGCGCTCCCGGCGGGGTGCGACCGCGACGATCTCGTGCACCTGATGGGTCTCGACAAGAAGGTGCTCGGTGGCGGGCTCACCTTCGTGCTGGACGGACCTCACGGCGTCGAGGTCGTGACGGGCGTCCCGTCAGAGGTCGCCCGTGCGGCGCTCGACGACCTCGCCGCCGCTGGCTGACCGACACGATGAGCGAGTCCTCCGTCCCCGAGGTCGTGACCGATCGACTGCTGCTGCGTGCCTGGCGCGACACCGACCGGGCTCCGTTCGCCTCGCTGAACGCGGACCCTGAGGTGATGCGCCACTTCCCGTCGACCCTGACGCCGGTGCAGAGCGACGAGATGGTCGACCGCATGGTCTCGTCATGGCGGCGCAACGGATTCGGCCTGTGGGCGGTCGAGCGACTCGATCTCGGCGAGTTCATCGGGTTCGTGGGCCTGTCCTCCCCGACGTGGTCGCCGTCGCCGCTCGTCGAGGTCGGCTGGCGACTCGCACGCGTGCACTGGGGCAACGGGTTCGCCCCCGAGGCGGCCCGCGCCGCGTTGCAGTTCGGGTTCGACCACGTGTCACTGCCCGACGACGAGATCGTCAGCTTCACCACCGAGGCGAACACGAACTCGCGCAGGGTGATGGAGAAGATCGGACTCGTCCACCGTTCCGGGCGCGACTTCGACCATCCGCTGTTGCCCGACTGGCACGGCCGTCGCCATGTCCTGTACTCGGTCACGAGGGCCGGGCGCGAGGGCCCCGGTCGCTGACGGCCCGGTCGACCGGCCGGTCCGCGCGCCGCCGGCGTGCGAGGATAGAGCGGTGGCACTCATCGCACTGCTCCACGGTCCCAACCTGAACCTCCTCGGCCAGCGCGAGCCGCAGGTGTACGGCACCGCGACGCTCGACGACTACGTCGAGTGCGCGCAGGCAGCGGCAGCTCCGCTCGGCCACACGGTCGAAGCGTTCCAGTCGAATCACGAGGGCGAGCTGGTCGACGCGATCCACCGCGCCCGGGGCCGCGCAGCGGCGATCATCATCAACCCTGGTGCCCTGACGCACTACGCATGGTCGCTGCACGATGCCCTTGCGGCGTTCGAGGGGCCGGTCGTCGAGGTACACATCTCCAACCCCAACGCGCGCGAACCCTGGCGGCACACGAGTGTGGTCGCCCCGGTCGCCAGCGGCTCCATCACCGGTCTCGGTCTCCACGGTTACGAACTTGCCGTGTCCGCGGTGTCCCGTCGGCTCGCCGAGGGACGTCGGTGACGTCGCGTCCGTCGCGTCTCGCTGGGCTCCGCGACCGGTGCGCAGTCGCCGGCGTCGACACACTCGTCGTCAGCGATCTCACCAACATTCGCTGGCTCACGGGCTTCACCGGGTCGAACGGCGTCGCGGTGGTGTCCGCGTCCGGCGTCGCCCTGCTGACCGACGGTCGGTACGGCGATCAGGCGCGCCGGCAACTCGGCGAGGCCGGCATCGACGCGTCGGTGACGGTGTCGTCGTCATCGGCCGACCTGCTCCGCGACCTCGTGGCAGCGTGCGGTCGGTGCAGCGGCACGGTCGGCATCGAGGCCGATCACGTGACGGTCTCGACGCACCAGCGCTGGGTCGCCGCGCTCGGGCACGACGTGCAGCCGACGTCCGGGCTGGTCGAGGTCGGCCGTCGCGCCAAGGACGATGACGAGGTGGTGGCGATGAGCCGTGCGTGCTCGATCGCCGACCGCGCGCTCGCTGGCGTGGCACCGATGCTGCAGAGCGGACTGACCGAGACCGCGGTGCGCAACGCGCTCGAGACGACGATGCGCGAGCTCGGTGCCACCGGTCCCAGCTACGAGACCATCGTGGCATCGGGCCCGCGGCATGCCGCCCTGCCGCACCACCGTCCGGTCGACCGCCGGCTCGAGGACGGCGACCTCGTCATCATCGACGTCGGCGCGCTCGTCGACGGGTACCACAGCGACATGACGCGTACGTTCGTGGTCGGCGTGCCGACCCAGGAGCAGCTGGACGCCTATCACCTCGTGCTCGAGGCACAGGCGGCCGGTCTGGCGGCCGTCGGACCGGGCGTGCCCGCCCGAGCGGTGGACGAGGCGTGCCGTGCGGTCATCGCACGAGCGGGCAGGGCCGACTGGTTCACCCACGGCACCGGTCACGGGGTGGGCTTGCTCATCCACGAGGAGCCGTACCTGAACCGGACGTCCGAGGCCGTTCTCCGCCCGGGAGACGTCGTAACCGTCGAGCCGGGGGTCTATCGTGAGGGCTTCGGCGGCATCCGGATCGAGGACTTGGTGCTCGTCACCGCCGATGGATGTCGTCCCCTCACCGCCACTCCCAAGGATTCCCCGTGCCCGCCATCACCACCAATGACCTGAAGAACGGCATCACGCTCGAGCTCGACAACGGCCTGTTCCAGGTCGTCGAGTTCCAGCACGTCAAGCCCGGCAAGGGTGGTGCATTCGTGCGCACCAAGCTGCGCAACCTCAAGACCGGCAACGTCTTCGACCGCACGTTCAACGCAGGTGTCCGCGTCGAGCAGGCCGTGCTCGAGAAGAAGGACATGCAGTTCCTCTACCGCGACGGTGACGACTACGTGTTCATGGACCTCGAGAGCTACGACCAGCAGACGGTCGCTCCCGTGGCACTCGGCGATGCCGCCGACTACATGATCGAGAACTCGGTCGCGATCATCGCCTTCCACAACGGCGACATCGTGTCGGTCGAGATCCCTGCCGCCGTCGAGCTCACCGTCGCCGACACCGAGCCGGGCGTGCAGGGCGACCGTGTCAGCGGTGCCCGCAAGCCGGCCACGCTCGAGACCGGCAAGGTCGTGCAGGTGCCGCTGTTCGTCAATGTGGGCGACCGCGTCAAGGTCGACACGCGCAGCGGCGACTACATCACGCGCGTCTGATCCGGTGGCAGACCGCTCGAACCGTGCCCCGCGCCGAGCGGACGATGACGATCGCTCCGACGCGCGCGAGCGCGCACTCGTGCTGCTCTACGAGGCTGAGTCGAAGGGAGTGACGCCGACCGCGGTCGTCGCCGCGCAGGTCGTCGAGCCCGACGCGCTGACGGCGCTGCTGGTGACGGGCGTCGAACAGCACTGTGACCGCATCGACCGTGCCATCACCGAGCACGCCCGGGGCTGGACGCTCGACCGCATGCCGGTCATCGACCGCACGGTGCTGCGCATCGCAGGGTTCGAGCTGCTCGCTCGGCCCGACGTGCCGGTGGCCGTCGTGCTCGACGAGGCGATCGAGCTGGCCAAGCGGTTCAGCACCGACGACTCGGGCAAGTTCGTGAACGGGGTGCTGGCGGCGCTCGTGCCGGTCCTCCGGGGCGGCGCCACGTCGTGAGCGTGCTCGGGCGGGTGCGGCAACGGGCTCCGTTCGTCACGGTGCCGCGGCTGCTGCTCGTCGCGATGGTGACGGCGTGGACGACGTACTTCAGCCTGCGCAGCATCGACATCCACCGGGGCCTCGGCACCTCCGCCTACGACGTCGGCCTGTACGACCAGGGGCTGTGGCTGCTCTCGCGCGGCAGGGCACCGTTCGTGACCTTGATGGGCCGCAACCTGTTCGGCGATCACGCGTCCTTCGTCCTGTTGCTCGTCGTGCCGCTCTACTGGGTGTGGCCATCGGTCTCGACGCTGCTCGTCCTGCAGAGCCTCGTCGTCGCCCTCGGCTCGGTGCCGGTCTTCCTCGTGGCGAGGAAGTTCCTCCACAGCGAGGTGCTCGCGCTGGTGATGGCGGCCTGCTTCCTGCTGCACCCGGCAGTCGGCTGGACCAACCTCGAGAACTACCACCCGGACTCGTTCCTCGCGTTCTTCGTGGGCATGGCGATCTTCGCCGCGCTCGACCGCCGGTGGCGGCTGTACACCGTGTTCGTCGTCCTCGCGCTGATGGTCAAGGAGGATGTGCTCCTCGTGGTGGTACCGCTCGGGGTCTGGGTCGCGCTGAACCGGCAGCGCCGCATCGGTCTCGCCACGATCGTCGGGGCGTTCGCGTCGGCGGCCTTCGCCACGTTGGTGGTGATGCGCAACCTCATCGGTGTGCCGACGCGCAACGGGTGGCGTATTCCCTTCGGCGGGGTCAGGAACCTGGTCGTCGAGATGGTCGAGCGGCCCGGCAACGTGCTCGAGCACCTGCGCAGCGAGGCGCGACCGTTCTATCTCTGGCAGATGCTGTTCCCGGTCGCGTTCGTGCTCGCACGCTTCCCGTGGGTGGCGGCCATCAGCGCCGTCGTGCTCTTCACCAATGTGCTGAGCACCTACTGGTACCAGTTCCACCTCGAGTACCACTACTCGTTCATCGCTGTGCCGGCGATCGTCATCGGCACGGTGCTGGCGATCTCACGCGTCGGTGAGCGGCACCAGCGTCGACTGGTCGCGCTCGTCGCGACGACCAGTGTGTGGGCCTGTCTCATGTGGGGCGCTGTGCCGCTCGGCAGACTGGTCATGCCGACGAGCGACGACCCGATCGGTCGCGACCCGGCGCCGACCTGGCCTGCGGACCACCCGATCGCGGTCGACGCCCGCGAACTGATGGCGCGCATCCCCGACGATGCGCCGGTGTCGGTGCTGCACTCGCTCGCCCCGCACCTCACGCACCGGACGCTCGTCTACCAGTTCCCAACGCCGTTCAGGGTGGTGCTGTACGGCGTGGACACCACGCTCGAGGACCGGCGGGCGTGCCTGCCCACCGCCGACCGGATCGAGTACGTGATGCTCCCCAGGTCGGTCGACGACCAGACCCTCGCCGACTGGGCGGTCGTCTCGTCCGACTTCGAGCTCGAGGCCGAGAACGACGGGTTCTGGCTCTACCACCGGCGGAGCCACGACATCCGCTGTGAGGGTGGTATTCTCACCGCTCGACCGTGAAACGGGTCCCGTGAGGCCCGAACGGCGAGGAGCATCAGTGAACCGTCACATCGTTCCGCCCGCGCCCCCGCAAGGGGGCGTTTTTCGTAGGTGGCCGCAGGTCCTCCGAGGGGGTGGGCGCCATGCGTGAGGCATCGCTCGTCCTCGCCGACGGCAGCGTGTTCGAGGGCGAACTCATCGGTGCCGACCCCGTTGACGGTGTTGCCACGGGTGAGGTCGTCTTCAACACCGTGCTGAGCGGCTACCAGGAAGTACTCACCGACCCCAGTTACGCCGGGCAGGTCGTCACGTTCACGTACCCCCACATCGGCAACTACGGCGTCAACGACCACGACTTCGAGTCGCAGCGACCCTTCTGCCGCGGTGTCGTGGTGCGCGAGATGGCGCGTCGCCACAGCAACCACCGCGCCGGCGATTCGCTCGATGCGATGCTGCGCCGGTTCGGTGTCAGTGGCATCGCCGGGATCGACACGCGCCGGCTCACGCGCGTGCTGCGCGACACCGGCGCCATGCCGGGCGCGTTCGGCACGGCAGCCGAGTCGGTGCTCCACGAGCGGGCCGCCGCCGAACGCGGTACCGACGGTGTCGACCTCGTCGGACAGGTCACCACGACCGAGCCGTACGTGGTCGGTGAAGGTCCCTGCCGCATCGTCGCGATCGACTTCGGTATCAAGACCACGATCCTCCGCCACCTCTCGCGGCTCGGCACTGTCGAGGTCGTCCCCGCATCCACCTCGGCGGCCGAGATCCTCGCCCGCTCGCCGCACGGCGTCTTCCTGAGCAACGGTCCGGGTGACCCCGCGATGAACGACGGTCCGGTCGCGACGATCGCCAGCCTCGTCGGGGAGGTGCCCATCTTCGGCATCTGTCTCGGTCACCAGTTGCTCGGCAGGGCGCTCGGCGGTTCGACGTTCAAGCTGCCGTTCGGCCATCACGGCGGGAACCATCCCGTTCGCCACGAAGCCACGGGCCGCATCGAGATCACCAGTCAGAACCACAACTTCTGCGTCGATCCCGAGAGCCTCGCCGGCAAGGTCGAGGTGACGCACCGCAACCTGTTCGACGGCACGAACGAGGGCATGCGGGTCGTCGGGGCCCCGGCGTTCAGCGTGCAGTACCACCCCGAGGCAGGACCCGGTCCGCACGACAGCGAGTACCTGTTCGCCATGTTCGCCGAGTTGATCGACCGCCATGCCGGCGCCTCGGTCGCACGGGGCGGTGCCTGATGCCCCGCCGTACCGACCTCCACAGCATCCTCATCATCGGTTCGGGCCCGATCGTCATCGGCCAGGCGTGCGAGTTCGACTACTCGGGTACGCAGGCATGCCGCGTGCTGCGCGCAGAGGGCTACCGCGTCATCCTCGTCAACTCCAACCCGGCGACGATCATGACCGACCCCGACTTCGCCGACGCGACCTACGTCGAGCCGATCACCCCCGAGGTCGTGGCGCGCATCATCGAGCGCGAACGCCCTGATGCAGTGCTCCCGACGCTCGGTGGCCAGACGGGACTCAACACTGCGATGGCGCTCTACGAGCGGGGCCTCATCGGACATCCCGGTACGCCCGAGATGATCGGCGCCAACGCCGAGGCCATTGCCACGGCAGAGGACCGGGAACTGTTCAAGCAGGCGATGATCGAGATCGGGCTGCGTGTGCCGCGCAGCGGTACCGCGCACGACATCGTCGAGGCCCGTCGCGTCATGGACGAGATCGGGCTCCCGGTCATCATCCGACCCGCCTACATCCTCGGCGGGCGGGGGACCGGCATCGCCTCGACCGCCGACGAGTTCGAGCACGTCGCTGCGAACGGTCTCGCCGCCAGCCCCATCAGCGAGATCCTCATCGAGAAGAGCATCGCTGGCTGGAAGGAGTACGAGTTAGAGGTCGTGCGCGACCGCAACGACAACTGCATCATCGTCTGCAGCATCGAGAACGTCGATCCGATGGGCGTGCACACCGGCGACTCGATCACGGTCGCTCCGGCACAGACGCTCACCGACGTCGAGTACCAGCAGATGCGCGACGCGGCGTTCGCCTGCATCCGTCGCGTCGGCGTCGAGACCGGCGGCAGCAACGTGCAGTTCGCGGTCGATCCGGCGACCGGCGAGCAGGTCGTCATCGAGATGAACCCGCGTGTGTCGCGCAGTTCCGCGTTGGCATCGAAGGCAACGGGCTTCCCGATCGCCAAGATCGCTGCAAAGCTCGCAGTCGGGTACACCCTCGACGAGATCTCCAACGACATCACCTCGACCTCGGGCATGGTCACACCAGCGAGCTTCGAGCCGACGATCGACTACGTGGTCACCAAGATCCCGCGGTGGGCATTCGAGAAGCTGCCGGGTACCAAGGGCGTGCTCGGCACGCAGATGCAGAGCGTCGGCGAGGCGATGTCGATCGGTCGCACCTTTGCCGAGAGCCTCCAGAAGGGCCTGCGGTCGCTCGAGCAGGGCCGACTCGGCCTCGGGTGCGACCCGGGAGAGGCGCTCCTCGAGGGGCGGTCGGACGACGACCTGCTCGCTGCCATCGGCGTGCCCACCCCCGAACGACTCTTCCAGGTGGGCGAGCTCCTGCGACGCGGGGTGTCGATCGAGCGTGTGCACGAGGTGTGCCGCATCGACCCGTGGTTCCTCGACCACATGCAGCAGATCATGGAGGAGCGCCACTCGCTCGCCGCCACCGGTCTCGACGGGATGACGCGGCGGACGTGGCGACGCGCCAAGCAGTTCGGCTTCAGCGATGCGCAGCTCGCGTACCTGTGGCAGGTGCCCGAGTCGGAGATACGTACCCGGCGAGAGGCAGTCGGCGTGGTGCCGACCTACAAGACGGTTGACACGTGTGCTGCCGAGTTCGCGGCGCTGACGCCGTATCACTACAGCACGTGGGAGGACGAGAGCGAGGTCCGCCCGAGTGACCGCCCACGCGTCGTCATCCTCGGCAGCGGACCCAACCGCATCGGTCAGGGCATCGAGTTCGACTACTGCTGCGTCCACGCCAGCTTCGCCCTGCGCGACGCCGGCTACGAGACGGTCATGGTCAACTGCAACCCCGAGACGGTGTCCACCGACTACGACACCAGCGACCGCCTCTACTTCGAGCCCCTCACCCGCGAGGACGTCATGAATGTCATCGAGGCCGAGACGGCGGCAGCGGGCGGCGTTCCGCCCAAGGTCATCGTGTCGCTCGGTGGGCAGACGCCGCTCAAACTGTCCGGGCAGCTGCCGACGCACCTCATCGCGGGCACGTCGCCGCACTCCATCGACCTCGCCGAGGACCGCGAGAAGTGGAACCAGCTGTGCAACGAGCTGCGTATCCCGCAGCCGCCCGGCGGCACCGCCGTCGACCTCGCACAGGCCATGGCGATCGTCGACCGCGTCGGGTTCCCGGTCCTCGTGCGGCCCAGCTACGTGCTCGGCGGACGGGCGATGCAGATCGTGCACGACCGCGATCACCTCACGCGGGCGATGGCCGAGCTCGCCGGCTTCGGCAGTCTCGGCAAGGAGGGCGGTCTGTCGGCCGAGCGCCCGGTGCTCGTGGACCGATTCCTCGAGGACGCGATCGAGGTCGATGTCGATGCGATCCGCGACCACACCGGCGACGTCGTCATCGGCGGCGTGATGGAGCACGTCGAGGAGGCCGGCGTCCACAGCGGTGACTCTGCGTGCGCCATTCCTCCCCAGACGCTGCCGTCGTGGGTGGTCGAGGTCATCGAGCGCTACACCACGGCGATCGCCAACGCGCTCGACGTGCGCGGGCTCATCAACGTGCAGTACGCCGTCGCCGGGACGACGGTCTACGTCATCGAGGCCAACCCCCGAGCCAGCCGCACCGTGCCGTTCGTGGCCAAGGCGACGGGGGTGCCGCTCGCGAAGGTCGCCAGCCGGGTGATGCTCGGCGCCACGCTCGCCGAGTTGCGCGCCGAGGGCCTGCTGCGGGCACCGAGCGACCACGGGCATGTGGCGATCAAGGAGGCCGTGCTGCCCTTCAACCGGTTCCCCGAGGTCGACACGGCGCTCGGACCCGAGATGCGCAGCACCGGCGAGGTGATGGGCATCGACTCGACGTTCGGACGAGCGTTCTTCAAGGCCGAGCTCGCGGCCGGCACGCTGCTGCCCACCGCCGGCACGGTCTTCCTGTCCCTCGCGGACGGGGACAAGCCGGCGGGCCTGGTGCTCGCCCGGCGCCTCCGTGCGCTCGGCCTCGGGATCGCCGCGACGGTGGGCACCGCCGACTACCTGCAGTCGTTCGGCATCGTCGTCGACCAGGTGGTGGGCAAGATCAGCGAGGGCCACGGCATCAACGCGGTCAAGCTCATCGAGAGCGGCGAGATCGCCTTCGTGGTCAATACGCCGCAGGGACGCGGTGGTCGCACCGACGGCGAGCAGATCCGCAAGGCAGCCAATACCCATCGCGTCAGTTCCGTCACCACGGTCGAGGGTGCCCTCGCCGCGGTGCAGGGCATGGCCGAGATGGAGGGCGTCGAGCTGATGGTGCGCCCGCTGCAGGAGTACCACACCCGATGAGCGCACACGGCTGAGGTGTCGACGATGAGCAGCGCCGAGGTACGAGTCGGGTCCGTCTCGCTGCGTGGTCCGGTCATGACGGCGTCGGGCACGGCGGGACACAGCACAGAACTGTCGCCGTACCTCGACGTGTCGGCGCTCGGTGCGGTGGTCATCAAGTCGTTGTCGGCGGCACCGTGGCCGGGCAACCCGGCGCCCCGCCTGCACCCGGCAGGGGTGGGGATGATCAATGCGGTGGGGCTGCAGGGTCCCGGTGTCGCTGCGTGGCTCGACCACGGGCTCCCCGCACTGCTGGCGACGGGCGCCACCGTCGTCGCCAGCATCTGGGGACGGAGTGTCGACGACTACCGCGCCGCTGCCGAGGCGATGGCGGCGGCACCGGCGGGAGGCGGCGCGGTCGAGGTGAACCTCAGCTGCCCCAATCTCGAGGGTCGTCGGGGCATCTTCGCCCACGACCCGGCACTGTCCGCCGAGGTCGTCGCTGCCACTGCGGGGTGCGGCCGGCCGCGGTGGGCCAAGCTCAGCCCGAACACCGACCGGATCGTCGAGGTCGCTGCGGCGGTGCACGAGGCCGGCGCCGAGGCGGTGACGCTCGTCAACACGCTGCTCGGCATGGTGCTCGACCCCGACTCCGGTCGTCCTTCGCTCGCTGCGGGTGGTGGCGGCTACAGCGGCCGCGGCATACATCCCGTTGCGGTGCGGGCGGTGTTCGACACGCACGCCGCGCACCCCACGCTGCCGATCGTCGGTGTCGGCGGTGTCGCGAGTGGTTGGGACGCTGCCGAACTCATGCTCGCCGGCGCGTCGGCGGTGCAGGTGGGCACGGCGACGTTCGCCGACCCGGGCACGCCACTGCGGGTGCAGCGAGAACTGCTCGAATGGTGCGAGCGGCGCGGCCTGGCCCTCGCCGAACTGGTCGGTCTCGCGCACCGTGGGGGGCTGCCCGGCGGCGGCCTGCATCGCGGAGGGCCCGCACGCTAGGGTCGGCGCATGGTTGCCCCGCCGTCGCAGACACCCGAGCAACTCGCGACCAACCTTGCCAGGGCTGCCGCCGTGAGGGCCGCACGTGCCGAGCTGAAAGTGCGGATCAACGCTGGTGAGGTGTCGCTCGCCGAGGTGCTCGACAGCGACGACGACACGGCCCGCAAGCTGAAGGTGGTGTCGCTCCTCGAGTCGATTCGCGGGGTCGGCAAGGTGAAGGCGCGGCGCATCATGGAGGACATCGGCATCGCCGACAACCGTCGTGTCCAGGGTCTCGGTGCACAGCAGAAGCAGGCGCTGCTCGCGCAGCTCGGTCGGTGAGCAATGACGCCAGGGGCCCGTCCGTGATCTTCATCGTCTCGGGACCCGGCGGTGTCGGCAAGGGCACCATCGTGAGCGCCCTCGTCGATCGGGACCCCCAGCTGTGGCTCAGCCGTTCGTGGACGACCCGTGCGCAGCGCCCCGGTGAGAGCCCGAACGCCTACGTGTTCGCCGACCGGGCCGCGTTCGAGCACCGGATCGAGGCCGGCGGCTTCCTCGAGTGGACCACGTTCCTCGGTAATTACTACGGCACGCCGGTCCCCGAACCCGACGGCGGTCGTGACATCGTGCTCGAGATCGAGGTCGACGGGGCCCGGCAGGTCAAGTCGCTCCACCCGGAGGCAGTGCTCATCTTCGTGCTGCCCCCGTCCCGCGAGGAGCAGCAGCGGCGACTGCGCGGCCGTGGGGATGCCGAGGACAAGGTGGACGAGCGGCTGCAGAAGGCGCTCGACGAGGAACCGGTCGGCCTGGCGATCGCCGATCACGTCGTCGTCAATGACGACCTCGAGCGCACGGTGGGGGAGATGATGCAGATCATCCGGTCACACCGTGTGCAGCACTGAGGCCTGAGGTAGAATTCGCCCTCGTTCTCGGCCCCAGGGGCCGCCCGAGCTCAGTTGCGAGGCCGATCATGTCCAGCCGTTCGTTCGACACAATGATGAACCCGCCGATCGAGACGCTGCTCGACCGCGTCGACTCGAAGTTCAGCCTCGTCACGCTCGCCGCCCGCCGCGCACGCGACATCAACAGTTACTTCAATCACCTCGGCGACGGGCTCGGGCACATGGTCCCCCCGCAGGTGCCGTCGTCGGCCCGCAAGCCGCTCAGCATCGGGTTCGAGGAGATCGCAGCCGACAAGATCCGTCGCGGCGAGGCAGTGCACGAGGAGCCCGCGGCGGAGGGTGCAGAGGGCACCGACGGCGCCGAGGGCGCCGACGAGATCGCCTGACCGGCGCCCCATGCTGGCCGGCACGCGGATCGTCCTCGGCGTCTGCGGGGGAATTGCCGCCTACAAGGCGGTCGAGGTGTGTCGTCGTCTCGTCGACGGTGGCGCCCACGTCGTGCCGGTGATGACGGCTGGTGCCGAGCACTTCCTCGGTGCGACGACGCTCAGCGCACTCGCCAGCGAGCCCGTGCGCACCAGCCTGTGGGAGGGTGCCGACGCCATTCCGCACACCCGGCTCGGCCAGTCGGCCGACCTCATCGTGGTGGCGCCCGCAACCGCACGGTTGCTCGCCGCGTACGCGGCAGGGCTCAGTACCGACCTGCTCACCAACGTGTTGCTCGCCACTCGTGCCCCGGTGGTCGTGTGCCCGGCGATGCACACCGAGATGTGGGAGCACCCCGCCGTGCAGGCCAACGTCGCAACGCTGCGGGCGAGGGGCGTGCACGTCGTCGAGCCCGAGGTCGGACGCCTTGCGGGCGGCGACAGCGGTGCCGGCCGTCTCGCAGCGCCCGAACGCATCGTGGCCGCCGTCGATGAGGTACTCGGTGGCGAGGGGGACCTCGCCGGGCTGCACGTCGTGGTGTCGGCCGGCGGCACCCGCGAACCCATCGACGCAGTGCGCGTGATCGCCAACCGCAGCAGCGGCAAGCAGGGCTATGCAGTCGCCCAGGAAGCGCTGCACCGGGGTGCGTGCGTGACGCTCGTGTCCACGGTCGACCTCCCGGTGCCTGCTGGCGCCGCCGTCGTGAGGGTCGAGACCGCCGCGCAGATGGAGTCCGCCCTCCACGAGCTGGCCCCGACGGCCGACGTGATCGTCATGGCGGCTGCGGTGGCTGACTTCCGACCGGTCACCGCTGCGTCGGGGAAGATCAAGAAGGACACCGGGGTTCCGCAGATCGTGCTCGAGCCGACCCCCGACATCATCGCCGGCCTCGGTGCCCAGAAGCGGCTGGGTCAGGTGCTGGTCGGCTTCGCGGCCGAGACCGACGACCTGCTCGCCAACGCCGAGTCCAAGCTCCACCGCAAACGCCTCGATCTGGTGGTCGCCAACGACGTCTCGGCACCGGGCGTCGGGTTCCAGCACGACACCAACGCCGTCACGCTCGTCCGGCCCGACGCACCGCCGGTCCACGTGGGGCTCTCCGGGAAACGTGCGATCGCGAAGGCCGTTCTGGATACTGTGAGCGAGATACATCGCGGCACCGCCTCGGCACCAGCCCACACGGCAGACCGCACCGACACGAGGAGTCTCCCCGGGTGAGCAACTACACCTTCACGTCCGAGAGCGTTACCGAAGGCCATCCCGACAAGATGGCCGACCAGGTCAGCGACGCCGTGCTCGACGCCATCCTCACGCAGGACCCCGAGGGGCGTGTCGCGTGCGAGACCCTGCTGACGACAGGACTGTGCGTCGTGGCCGGCGAGATCACCACGTCGGCATACGTCGACATCCCCGCGATCGCCCGCGACGTCATCAAGAAGATCGGCTACGACAACGCGCTCTACGGCTTTGACGGCAACACGTGCGGTGTCATCGTCAGCCTCGACGAGCAGAGCCGCGACATCGCGCAGGGCGTCGACAAGAGCGAGGGAGTGCGGACTGCTGGGGCGAGCGGTGCGCTCGAGGAGCAGGGTGCCGGCGACCAGGGAATGATGTTCGGCTACGCGTGCGACGAGACACCCGATTTCATGCCGATGCCCATCTGGCTCGCTCATCGCCTCAGCGAGCGGCTCACCGAGGTGCGCAAGAGCGGCGCCCTGCCCTACCTGCGGCCCGCCGGCAAGACCCAGGTCACCATCGACTACGAGACCGGCAAGCCGGCGCGGCTCCGCA
>JBMSSR010000010.1:0-21089 GCA_049424465.1 Ilumatobacteraceae bacterium | reverse complement strand
GTGCGCGCCGTGGGTGCCGATGACCTGTGCGGCATCGAACCCACCGCACGTCATGAGCAGCCTGCCCCGCCTCCCCCGTACCGTCCGGCCCCGCCGGGTCGAGCGCACCCACGCCGCACGGGCGCGTCGGGCGACCGTCCGCCGGTCGCGCCTGCAGCACGCGGTGGTGAGCGCACTCGGCATCGTCGCCGTGGCGGTCGCCGCCGGCGTGTCGGTCATCATGCTGCTCACCGCGGCGGTCATCGCCGACGGCGGCACGCCGACACGCGACGGCCAGCGGCCGGCAGTGGTGGCGATCGACGACATCACGCCGATGCCGGCAGCCGGTGCCGCCGTCGCACCGTGACCGGCGCCGGCATCGCCCGGCCACCTCGCTCGACCCCACCTCGACCACCGCTCGCGCCGCCGAGACGCCCATACTGCTGAGCACCATGCGCCGTCGACCGCTGCCGACCCCCGCCCACCGACCCGCCGACCGATCGGTACGTCGCCGCCTCGTCGGTCTCGTGCTCGCGGTTGCTGCCACCGTCGGCCCGCTCGCCACCGCGACGACCGCATCAGCGTCGACCTCGATGCGCATCTCGTGGTCGGGCCTGTCGTCGAGCAAGCACTACGGCATCGGCATCGACTGGGTGTACCCGGACGGCACCGGACCGGGCTCGGGCTACGAGCAGTACTACGAGTACCCCACCTCGCTGTACAACAACAACACGATCCTGCCGAACCCGATCCCGGTCAGCAGCGCGGCCACGCTCGGCCTGGTGCGCATCGAGATGTACCAGTCGGTGTCCGGCACCAAGTACAACGCATGGACTGCCGGCTCGGCAGCGATCGCACTGCGCGTTCCCACGACGTCGTCCACCGCGAACACCGGCACCCTTCGCTTCCCCACTGCGGGCGCGACGGGGACGGGTGCACTGTCGGGGACGATCCACTCGGGGACCACCATCGCCGATGGCCGCGTCAAGCTGTCGCTGTTCCAGGTGACCGGGCAGCCCGTCACGTCGACCGGCATCAAGATCGACGCGTTCAGCGCATCGAGCAGCATCGGCACCGCCTACCAGACATCACCGCTGTGGAACGGCCGGTACGTGGCCTTCATCCGCGACACTGCGACGAGCCGCGCGGCAACGGGCTTCATCACGATCAACGGCCCCACCACGTTCGCGCTCGACCTCGCTCAGTACTGCTTCGGCATCGACGAGTGCCAGTGGAGCGGCACGCAACCGACCCCCGGCGGCGAGTTCCACAGCGTGACGCCCACGCGCATCGTCGACACGCGGCTCGACCTCGGCATCACCGACGCCGTGGCCCCCGGCGACGGCCGCAGCACGAACGGCAACGTCGACGTGCGGCTCGCCACCAAGCGCAACCACGAGTTCCAGTTGACCGGGCAGGGCGGCCTCCCACTCGTCGGCATCAGCGCCGCGCTCGTCACCGTGACGGTCACAGGTGGCACCGCGGCCGGTTCGATGCGTCTCGTGCCAAAGCCGGGTCGCACCAACGTGTGGGACGAGATGACGATGTGGCCGGTGTCGTACCGCGACCCACTCGCCGTCACGTGGACCAGTGGCGATACGCGTCGGTCCACGTACCTGATCGCGCCGGGATCGGGCGGCAAGGTGCGGCTGCAGAACAACTCGTCGGCGGCGGTGCACGTGATCGTCGACGTCGTGGGCTGGATCGACTCGAGCCAGCCGGGTCAGGACGGCAGCCGTGTGGTGACCCTGTCACCGTCGCGGGTGCTCGACTCGCGCAACGGCACGGGCACCGAGCAGCTTCCCTTCGGCGCGACCGAGACCCGCGTCGCGCAGCTCGTGGGCCGCGCCGGTATCCCCAACGACGCGCAGGGCGTGCTGGGCACGCTGACCGTCGCCAACGCCACCGGCCGTACGTCGGCGACGGTGTGGCCGAACGGTGACACGCGCCCGGGCGCCGCGGTGCTCACCACCGCCGGACAGATGCGCTCGAACCTCGTCACCGCCGAGGTCGGCACGGGTGGCGACTGGCAGCTCGGCAATTCCGGATCGTCGTGCAACTACGTGCTCGACGTGACGGGGTACCTGGCCGCGGCGACCGGCACGGCGGGCGACACCACCCCGGCGCCCGCGCAGGCGAAGGTCACCGGCGGGGTGCTCGGCCCGGGCGCCGAGCGTGCCGTTGCGGTCGGCGGCACCGGCGGAGTGCCGTCGACGGCCACGGCAGCGTGGGTGATGCTCACCGTCACGAGCCCCACCACGAGCGGTAGTGCGACGCTGTGGGCCGACGGCACCGCCCGGCCAACCGTCATCTCGATGACGTGGGCAGCCGGTCAGCAGGTCGCCGGCCTGGTGCTGGTGCCGCTCGGCACCAACGGGGCGTTCCGCCTCAGGAACGGCACCGGCTCGGCCACCTACAGCGCCACACTGCTCGGCTGGGTGTCCTGAGTCATCACGACCGACCGCGTTCGACCGCCCACTTCGGCGACCATTCTTGACAATTCACCGTTTCGCACCGACCGCGCAGAGTGTTACTTTTCGGATGTCATTTACCTGAGGGAGACCATCACATGACGTCACGCATGAAGGCACTCGCTGCGGCGCTCGCGCTCGGCACCATCGCACTCGTCCCCGGCAACGCCGACGCAGCCACGCCCGGCGTGTGGGTCAACAACGGCACCTGCGCCAACGTGCAGCTCAACCAGATCGACAACGACAGCTCGACGCTGTACGCCCGCATCGCACTCAGCACCGGCACCCGCCTGCGCGACCTCACCTTCAAGATTCGCCGCAACGGCATCGCCCTCACCGGCCTGCGCCTGTCGGCCCGCGAGCTCGCGACCTGCTCGACCGGCATCATCCAGGTGAAGATCGACGGCTTCCTGCCGAACACGCTCCTCGACTCGTACACGCTCGAGGTCAACAAGGGCGGCGTGTTCTACGCGTCGAACTCGTTCAACCTCATCCAGTGATCATGGCGCGCTCGCTCGAGCGCATCCGCTGTTCCTGACGGGCGTGGCCGTGTCGCAGCACTACCCTGCGCACATGGCCACGCCCGATCGCGTCGACGCAGCGCCGCCTGCCGCTCGCGATGTGGCGATGCGCATCGGCCTCGCATGGCGCGAGATCCGTCGCGGTGCGTCCACCGGTCCGCTCCGCGAGTTCCTGTACTCCACCGACGCCATCGCGGTGTCGCTCGACGCCGAGCAGATCGAGCTCGGCCAGGTGGACACCCTCGACCTGCTGGTGCAGCGGCCGACCTGGCGGATGAGCGAGCTCGCCGAGGCACTGCGCGTCGAGCCGTCGACCGCCACCCGCGCAGTGCAGCGGCTCGAGAAGTCGGGACTGGCCGCGCGGCAGCCGAGCTCTGACGACGGCCGCGGCGTCACCGTGCACGTCACCGCCGACGGCCAGACGGTGCACGCGGCGATCGCAGCCCGTCGTACCGAGCTGTTCACCTACCTGCTCACCTCGTTCGAGCCTGCCGAACTACCGGTGCTGGCAGACCTGCTCGAGCGCTTCGTCACCGCCGTCGACGACTTCGTGGCCGACCACCGCCGGTGACCGGTATCCGCGCATCGTCGAACACTGGCGACGTCCTGCGGACCGTTCGTCACCGCAGGACGAGCACGTCGCGAGGGACGCCGGAACGAGGCCGCGAGTAGGGTTCGCCCGATGGCGGACCGCGACACGTTTGCCGATCAGGCGATGCAGTACGCACCGCAGCTGTACAGCGCCGCCCTGCGCATGGCCCGCAACACGGCCGATGCCGAGGACATCGTGCAGGAGACCTACCTGCGGGCGTTCCGCAGCTTCGACGGCTTCGAGGAGGGCACCAACCTGCGTGCCTGGCTGTTCCGCATCCTCACCAACACCTTCATCACCACGTACCGCGCCCGTCAGCGCCGGCCGCAACTGGCCGACGTCGAGGACGTCGAGGACCTCTACCTGTACCACCGTGTGCGCGACGCCGACATCGCCAGCCGCAGCGCCGAGGACACGATGTTCGACTGGTTCACCGACGACGAGGTGAAGCAGGCACTCGAGGACCTTCCCGAGACGTTCCGCCTGCCGGTGCTGCTCGCCGACGTCGAGGAGTTCAGTTATCGCGAGATCGCCGACATGCTCGACATCCCGATCGGCACCGTCATGTCACGCCTCCACCGGGGAAGAAAGGCGATGCACAAGGCGTTGGCCACCTTCGCCACCGAGCGGGGTCTGCTCGCCCGGACCGGCACCGAGTGACACCCATGGCCACCGACCGCCCGCACGACCAGCCCACGACCGACGGCACCACAGTCGCCGACTGTGTCGAGACCCTGCGCGCCCTCGAGGCATTCCTCGACCGCGAGCTGTCGACCGAGTCGGTCAGCCACGTCCGCGCCCACCTCGACGGGTGCGTGGACTGCCAGGGCGCGTACGAGTTCCATGCCGAGCTGCGCACGGTGGTGCGCAGCAAGTGCCTCAGCGACGACCTGCCCGACGGCCTCGCAGATCGCCTGCGCGCCTGTCTCGGCGACGCCGTGCTCAACCCGACGGACGACTGACCTCCCGCCGTCGACGCAGCCGACTCGGCGGCACCCGGTGGACCCGATGCAGGTGGGGTGACGCCAGCGGCCAGTGGCTACGCTGTCGTCATGCTCGCAGCGAACGTCTTCCACTGGTGGCTCGGGATCATCCTCTTCGGTGTCGGCGTACTCGCCTCGCTGTCGCTGCTCGCCGGCTACATCAAGAAGGTCGTGCTGCCGCAGTACCCGGGCAAGCACACCCGCCAGCGCGAAGACTGAGCCCGTGCAGCCGGCGGCCGACGACGCCGACCGCTCCCCGCACGCGGCCGTGCCCGCCGAGGTGCTCGACCTCCTGCCCCGCTGCACGTTCCCGCCCGCCGGCGCCGCGATCACCTGCGCGGTCTCGGGAGGTGCCGACTCGACGGCGCTGCTGGTGCTCGCCGTCGCTGCCGGGTGCACGGTGACAGCGGTCCATGTCGACCACGGTCTCCGTCCGGGTTCTGCCGCCGAGGCCGACGTCGTTGCCGGTTCAGCACGACGGCTCGGTGCCGCATTCCGCGCGGTGACCGTGAGCGTCGAACCCGGCCCCAATCTCGAGGCCCGGGCCCGCGCCGCCAGGTACGCCGCGCTGCCCGACGACGTGGCCACGGGTCACACTGCCGACGACCAGGCCGAGACCCTGCTGCTCAACCTGCTGCGCGGCGCCGTCGGCGGCCTCGGTGCGATGCGTCCCGGCCACCGCCGTCCGCTCCTCTCGCTGCGCCGCGCCGACACGCAGCGGGTGTGTGCGGCGATGGGCCTCGACGTCGTCGACGACCCCTCCAACCACGACCCGCAGCACCTCCGCAACCGGGTGCGCCACGAGCTGCTGCCGGTGCTCGCCGACCTGTCCCAGCGCGACCCCGTCCCGGTGCTGGTGCGCCAGGCCGACATCGCCCGGGCCGACAGCGACCTGCTCGACGACCTCGCCGGCGCGATCGACCCCACCGACGCCCGGGCCCTCGCCGACCTGCCGACGGCACTCGCCCGCCGTGCCGTACGCCGGTGGCTCACCGACGACCACCCGCCCGACGCCGCCACCGTCGAGCGGGTGCTCGCTGTGGCCCGCAACGAGGCCCTCGGGACCGACATCGGGGGCGGTCGGCGGGTCAGCCGTCACCGCCAGCGGCTCACGATCTCGGCGGCGCCGACCCGTGTGGAACCCACCGAACTGACCCACCCGCCGACGGGGTGACGCGGTAGGTTGGCACGGCGTCAGTTGCACCCCGGCAACCGACGAGCCGGTCACTGGAGGGAAGGCACATGCCGCCGAAGTTGCGAGGGAAGTGGGCGCTCGGTATCACGCCCCGCGACTTCACGTGGTTCATGACCGACAAGCTCGCCGTGTGCGAGCGGCCCGGTGGCTACGGCGACAACCACCGTCGCGTCCGCCGTCAGGAAGAGATCATCTGGCTGCGCGAGAACGGTTTCGGCTGCGTCATCAGCATCATCCCGGCACCGCACAACCTGCACAACTACGACGAACTCGGCATGCCGTACCTGCACCGTCCGTTCACCGGTGTCGACGACGTACACGGGTGGCTGCGCAGTTTCTACACCGAACTTCACACGATGCTCGAGGGCGGTACCAAGGTGGTCGTGCACAACGAATCGGTCGACGACCGACTCGTCGGCATTCTCGGTGGCTACATCCGCTGGAGCCGCATGGTCGACGACGCCAATCAGTGCATCATGGTCACCGAGCGCATCGCGAAGCGCCAGCTCGATCCCTTCGCACGCGAACTCATCCTGCAGGCGCACGAGGTCCGCTGACCCTCTTCCCCGGGCACTGCGCCCACTGGTGTCGCGTACGCTGCAGCACATGAGCGACCTGCCGCCCGTCCCCCCGACGCACCCCGCCAACTGGTACCCCGACCCGATGGGACGGCACGAGTACCGCTACTGGGACGGCACCGTGTGGACCGAGCACGTCAGCGACAACGGTGTCCGCGGCACGGACCCGGTGCAGGGGTCGCGCCTCGACCGCTTCGACGACCTGCTCACCGTCGGCAACGAGGGTGCCCGCGTCACCGAGCAGGTCAGTGGCACCGGCTGGCGCGGCGCCGGCATCGAGCAGACCGCGTTCGGCGGTGGTGGCACGCTGTTCACCGAACCCGTGCTCGTCGTCAATCAGAAGGCCAAGCTCATCGAGCTGCGCAACCAGTACAGCGTGTTCGACAAGAACGGCCAGCGCATCGCCTCGGTGAACGAGGTCGGCCAGGGAGCCCTGCGCAAGCTCGTCCGGCTGTTCACCAAGTGGGACCAGTTCCTCACCCACCGACTCGAGATCACCGACCAGCAGAACCGCGTCGTGATGCGCCTCGTCCGGCCGTCGAAGGTGTTCAAGAGCCGCGTGATCGTGAGCGGTGCCGACGGTGCCGAACTGGGCCAGATCATTCAGATGAACGTGTTCGGCAAGATCCGCTTCGACCTGCAGGCCGGTGGACGCACCGTCGGCCGCATCCAGGCCGAGAACTGGCGGGCGTGGAACTTCCGCATCGAGGACGAGAGCGGTACCGAGGTCGCCCGCGTCACCAAGACGTGGGAGGGCGCGCTGAAGACCATGTTCACGACGGCCGACAACTACGTCGTGCAGATCCACACCGTGCTGCCGCAGCCGCTCAACTCACTCGTCGTCGCGTCAGCACTGTCGATCGACACCGCACTGAAGCAGGACGACCGCAGCGTCTTCTGACACCAGTCGAGCGACGGCGCGTCACCGCGCTGGTCGGCCCACCGCGACGCTCACGACTACCCTGACGCTGTGAGTGGACGACGGGTCCTCGTCAGCGGCATGGGCAGCGAGCTCGGGTCGCTCGTGGCCACGATGCTCGAGGCCGAACCGTGGGTGGGGTCGCTGGTCGGTATCGACGTCGATCCGCCGCGTCGGCGCCTGCGCCGCGCCGAGTTCCACCTGCTGCAGCCGTCGCAGCGCGACCGCATCGTCGAGGTCGTCACCGGATTCGACCCGCACGTCGTCATCAACCTGAGCATCTGGGAGCCCGACGCACGCGCACCCCTGGACGTCGCGCGCCGGTTCACGGCCGATGCGGCCACCGCGGTCGTCGGGGCCGCGGCCGAGTGCCCGTCGCTCGAGTCGCTCGTCGTGCGCAGCGGTATCGAGGTGTACGGCCGTCGGCGCGGTGCCGTCACGCGCCCGCACGAGGGCAGCCCGCTGCATCCCACGAGCGACTTCGGCCGCATGCTCGCCGACGTCGAGCACGCCGCTGCCGGCGTCGGCGACAGAGTCGGCATCGCGGTGGGCGCGCTGCGACTGGCATCGGTGCTGGGCAAGCACGTGCCCAGCCCGCTCGGCCGCGTGCTGCGCCAGCCGATGGTGCCGTTCAGCGCGCTGGCCGACGCACCGTTCGCCGTCGTCGAGGACGGTGATGCCGCCCGGGCCTTCGTGCGTGCGGCCGAGCGACGCCTCGACGAACCGGTCAACGTCGTTGCACCCGGTGGCATCACGGCGCTGCAGTCGTGCCTGCGCGGCCGGCGCATCCCCGTGCCGCTCGTCGGGCCCGAGTGGGCGCTCGCCTCGCGGGTCAGCCACCTGATGGGGGCTCCGATCCCCGAGCACGTCGTCGAGTTGATGCACCGGGGCCGGCTGGCCGACGGGTCGCACATGGCAACGGCCCTCGGCCTCGAACCACGGCTCAGCACGCCGCAGGTGATCGATCACCTGTACCAGTGGGAAACCGTGGTGCGCGTGCCCTCGAGGGTCCAGCGGGCGGTGGCCTGACATGCTCACCCACGACGTCGACGACTTCGGGCGCGACCCGCACCTCGTGCGCGCCCTGTCGCCGCTCGCCGCGCTGCGGTGGGACGTCAGCGTCGGCGGCACCGAACGCCTGCCGATCAAGGGTGGCGCGATGCTCGTGTGCAACGACCGCCAGCTGTCGTACACACCGATCTGGGCCTCGTGGGCGCTGTGGCGGCACACCGGACGCACCGTCCGGTTCGTCGGTCGGCCCGACATCGCGCCGGTGGGGGCGATGATGCGCCGCATCGGAGGACTCCTCGCCGACCCCGACGAGGTCGCCGGCGCGCTGCGACACCACGAACTGGTGCTCGTGTCGTGTGCGTCGAGTCGCCACGCCCGGCACGCCGGCGCGGTGCCGCACGAACTCGTCGGCGCAGCCGTGGTGACCGACACGCCCGTGTTCCCGCTCGCGACGACGAGCAGCGTCATCGGCCGGTCAGCGCGCGTCGAAGTCGGGCCGCAGGTGCGCCATCGCCATCCACGACGGGGCCCGCTCGCCGAGGTCGAGCTCGCCGAGCAGGTGCAGCGCCACCTGCAGCGGATGCTCGACGGACTCGGCGGGACGCAGACCGGTGTCGCACCGCTCGACTGGCTGGCGGACGGCTGACATGGCATGGGCCCGTGCACGCGACGGCGTGCGACTGCACTACGAGGCGACCGGCCGGCGCGACGCGCCACCGGTGCTGATGATCCAGGGCCTCGGTGCCGACAAGCACCTCTGGGACCTGCAGCGCATCCCGCTGTCGTTCGGCTACCGGGTGATCGCGCTCGACAACCGCGGGGCGGGTCGCAGCGACAAGCCGTTCGGCCACTACTCGCTCGACCAGATGCCCGACGACGCGATCGCAGTCCTCGACGCCGAAGGAGTCGGCCGCGCCCACGTGGGGGGCGCATCGATGGGTGGCGCCATCAGCCAGATCATTGCGGTCAACCATCCGCACCGCGTGCTGTCGCTGACACTCGCGTGCACCGCATGCCGCAACCACGCGTGGCGGCGCGAACTGCTCGAGGGCTGGGCCACGCTCGCCACCGAGCGCGGCGTCGCAGCAATGACGCGCGACGCCGCACGGTGGATGATCGGACCGCGCTCGTTCCGGCGGCTCCTGCCGGCATTCGGCGCCCTCGGCCCGCTCGCGATGGGCCGTACGGCGCACTCGCTCGTGTCGCAAGTCCACGCCATCCTCGCCGCCGACGACGCGCTCGCCGAGCGGCTGAGCGAGGTGGCTGTCCCGGCGCTCGTGGTCGTGGGCAACCAGGACATCCTGACGCCACGCGGCGACAGCGAGGAGCTCGCCGAGCGGTTGCCCGACGCCGAGCTCGTCGTCATCTCGGGGGCAGCCCACGGCATGATGGTCGAGCACGCCAGCACGTTCAACCGCGTGCTCACCGAGTTCCTCGGCCGTGTCGAGGGTCAGCGGACGCGCGGCGTGGTGACCGCCCCGGCGAGCGACGGTCAGTCGGCCCGCACGGTGGTGTCGATCACCGAGGCGTCACGTGCAACGTCCCGCACGGGGTCGCGGCCGTCGCCACGCGCGTCGAGCTCGGCTCGGCGCGCGTAGCCCCAGCCCGGGCTGCGCAGCACGAAGCCGAGCCTGTCCCGCCACGTGCGGCTGCGGGCGACATCGTGCAGCATCGACCGGTACTCGTGACCGCTCACGGTCAGCAGGCTGTACGACCCGATGTTCTCGGTCAGCCCGTAGGTGACGGGCTCGGACTCGAGCTCGCGCTGGAACGTGCCGAGCAGGCGGTCCCAGACGATGAGGATGCCGCCGTGATTGCGGTCGAGGTACGGGCGGTTGCTGCCGTGGTGCACCCGGTGGTGCGACGGCGTGTTGAGCACCTCCTCGGCACGACCGAGGCTGCGGATCGTGTCCGTGTGGATCCAGTACTGGTAGATCAGGTTGAGGGCACGCGCCGTCTCGATCAGCCGCGGCCTGATGCCGGCACGGGCCATCACGCCGTAGGGCACCCACACGCCGAGTGCCCCTGCCACCGGCTGGCGGAGCGCGGTGCTGAGGTTGTAGTGCTCGCTGCTGTGGTGGGGTACGTGCACTGCCCACAGCGCGCGCACCTCGTGCATCAGGCGGTGGTTGAGGTAGTAGCCGAGGTCCCAGCCCACCATCGCGAGGCCGAACGGCAGCGGTCCACCACCGAGGTCGCGGTGCTGACCGCGTCGCCAGTGCCGCGTCGCCGAGCCGAGCGCGGCGGCCGTGCCACACACGACCGCACCACCGGCGACCACCGCGATCACACCGCCGGTCGATGCAACCTGACGTGCCCGGCGGCGCGCGCGACGCCCGGCCTCGGTCAGTACGTCGGCGCGGCGCTCGACCACGTCGGCCACCGTGGTGACGACTGCCGCGGCGACGGCGACCCCCGTCACGACGCGACCGAGACGGCCGGCGCGACCCCGACGCACTGCGGCAAGGCCCACGAGCGACGCCGTGATCGGCGTGGTGAGGCTGAGCACCCCCATCGCGAGGCTCGTCGTCGTGTCGGGGCGGTCGTACGTCGCCGGCGTCGGTCCCTCGACCTCGGCACGGCGGTCGAGCACCTTCTTCTCGGCGGCCATCGAGGCGAAGTAGAGCGGTGTCACCGCCACCGAGAGGTCGACCATGCCCACAGTGTGCCGCACGACCCACCGCCGTGGGCCACGCGAATGGCGCCTAGGGTGCGCCCATGGTCCCCGAGCGGCCCGCACCGTTCGCCCACGACGACACACTCCGCCGTTGCCTCACGGCCAATCTGGCCGCGCACCCGGTGCGCCCCATCGACGACCCGACCGCCCGACGAGCCGCCGTCGCCGTCCTGGTGGTGCCGAGCGAGGTGGGCTCGGACGACCACGACCCGTCACCCGACGTGCCGGCACCCATGACCGGCGTGCCGGGCGACACCGCCGGCTTCGACGGCACCGTCAGCGGTGTGGCCGGTGGCGCCGCACTGGTGCTGTGCCGCCGTGCGGCAACGCTGCACCGCCACGGTGGTCAATGGGCGTTCCCCGGCGGCCGCGCCGACGGCGACGAGACGCCCGAGCAGACGGCGCGGCGCGAGTTGCTCGAGGAGGTGGGCGTCGAGCTGGGTGATGACGCAGTGATCGGCCGGCTCGACGACTACCGCACACGGTCGGGCTATGTGATGACGCCGGTCGTGATGTGGGCCGACGACATCGAGCTGGTCCCCGACCCTGCGGAGGTGGCGAACGCCTACCGCATCGGCGTGCACGAGCTGTGCCGGTCGGACTCGCCGCGCATGGTCTCGATCCCCGAGAGCGATCGCCCGGTGGTGCAGCTGCCGATCGGCCGCGACATCCTGCACGCACCCACCGGGGCGGTCCTGCTGCAGTTCCGTCTCGTGGCGCTCGAGGGCCGCATCGGCGAACGCGTGCACCACCTCGAGCAACCGGTCTTCGCCTGGCGCTGAGCGGCCAGCACGAACTCGACCGTCAGTGGCGGCCCGAGTGGCCGAACCCGCCGCCGCGGTCGTGTCCCTCGAGGTCATCGACCTCGTGCCACTGCACCTCTTCGACGCGCTGGATGACCAGTTGGGCAATGCGGTCGCCCCGGTGGATGACGAACGGCTCGACCGGGTCGGTGTTCAGCACGATCACCTTGATCTCGCCGCGGTACGCCGAGTCGATCAGGCCGGGCGCGTTGGCCATCGTCACGCCGTGGTGCAGTGCGTTGCCACTGCGCGGCAGGACGAATCCTGCGTACCCGAGCGGGATGGCGATCGCGATGCCCGTGGGCACGAGCAGGCGGCCGCCGCCGGGCGGCACCTCGGCCTCGACCGTCGATTGAAGGTCGAGGCCGGCATCGCCGTGATGCGCGTACGCCGGCACCGGCAGGTCACGATCGAGGCGAACGATGGGCACCGGCAACATGTGGCGGAGCCTAGGACGTCGAAGCCCACCACGGCCCCGCCGGTACGCTCCGGCAGATGAGCACGGCACCGGGCGACCGCGAGCGCACGGTCGGGGCGCGACCGCCCAGCGTCGATCGCCTCGCTCGGGCAATGGCTCCCGCCGGACTGCCGCACGCGCTGAACGTCGAACTCGCACGCGAGGCGATCGCGGGTGGGCCCGACGAGTGGGGTGACGAGGCTGCCCTCGACCGGGCCGTACGGCGGCGGCGACTGCTGCTCACACCGGTCGTCAACGCGACCGGCGTGCTGCTGCACACCAACCTCGGCCGCGCCCCGCTCGCGCAGCAGCACCCCGACCGGGCTATCAACGTCGAGTTCGACCTCACCACCGGCGAGCGCGGGTCGAGGCAGACCGCCGTCGGCGGCGTCCTCGCCTCGCTGTGCGGTGCCGAGGCGGCGATCGTCGTCAACAACAACGCGGCCGCCGTACTGCTCGTCCTCGCTGCGCTCGCAGCCGACCGGTCGGTCCTGGTGAGCCGCGGCGAGAGCGTCGAGATCGGTGGTGGCTTCCGGGTCCCCGACGTCATGGAACAGTCGGGCGCGCGGCTCGTCGACGTCGGCACCACCAACCGCACACGCCTCGCCGACTACACCGGCGCGCTGCGGCGCAACGACGACGTGGCACTGGTGCTGAAGGTCCACCCCAGCAACTACCGCGTCGAGGGGTTCGTCGAGGACACGCCCGTCGAGCAGCTCGCCACACTGCCCGTGCCGGTGGTCGCCGACATCGGCAGTGGTCTCGTCGACGCCGACTGCCCGTGGCTGCCGGGTGCGCCGCCATCGTGGCTCGTCGGCGAGCCCGCCGCACGGCAGACACTTGCCGGCGGTGCCGCACTCGTGACGTTCAGCGGCGACAAGCTGCTCGGCGGTCCGCAGAGCGGCGTCATCGCCGGACGCGCCGACCTCGTGGCGGCGTGCGCGCGTCACCCCCTCGCACGGGCACTGCGGCCCGGGGCGCACGTGCTGCTCGCGCTCCAGGGCGTCGCCCTGTCGTACCTCGACCGATCGGCGGCAGTGCACATCCCGTTCTGGCGGATGGTCAGTACCGGCCTCGACGAACTCCGGGCCCGCGCCACGGCGATCGTGTCGATGGCCGGCGTGGGCGAGGTGGTCGACAGCGACGCAGTGCCCGGTGCCGGCAGCGCGCCCGGTGTCACCGTGCCGTCGGTCGCAGTGCGCGTGACGGGCGACCTCACGGCGTCGCTGCGGAGTGCCCAACCACCCGTCATCGCCCGGGCGCGCGACGGCGCCACACTGCTCGACCTCCGATCCGTCCACCCCGACGACGACGAGCACCTCGCACTCGCGCTGCAGCGCGCGGTGTCGCACCGCTGATGCGTGTCGTCGCGACTGCCGGTCACGTCGACCACGGCAAGTCGGCGCTCGTCGAGCGTCTCACGGGCGTGCACCCTGACCGGTGGGCCGAGGAGCGTCGCCGTGGGCTCACGATCGACCTCGGCTTCGGGCACACCACGGTCACCGCATCCGATGGCTCGGCGCACGAGGTGAGCCTCGTCGACGTGCCGGGTCACGTCCGGTTCCTGCGCAACATGCTCGCTGGTGTCGGTGCCGTCGATGCCTGCATGTTCGTCGTCGACGCCGGCGAGGGATGGAAGCCGCAGAGCGAGGAGCACCTGCGCATCCTCCAGTTGCTCGGTATCGGCCACGGCATCGTCGTGCTGACCAAGCGCGACCTCGTCGACGACGACCTGCTCGAGCTGCAGGAGCTCGATGTGCGCGACCACCTCGCCGGCACGTTCCTCGCCGACGCACCGGTCGTCGCGGTCAGCACGCTGCCGGGTTTCGAGCCGACGCTGGACGCGCTGCGCGCTGTGCTCGCCGACCTCGCCGCTCGCACACCCGCTGCCGCTGATCGCGACCGGCCGAGGCTGTGGATCGACCGTGTCTTCGCTGCCCGGGGCAGCGGCACGGTGGTGACCGGCACACTGACCGGCGGATCGCTCCGGGTCGACCAGCAGGTCGTCGCCGGTCACCGGCCGGTCCGGATACGCGGCCTCCAGTCGCACGGCGCCGCCCGCGAGCAGGTCGGGCCGGGCAGTCGTGTCGCCGTCAACCTCGCCGGCATCGACCACACCGAACTCCATCGCGGCGATGCCGTCATCGACCGTGCACAGTGGCGGCCGACGAGGCGATTCGACGCCCGCCTCGAGGTCCTTGCGTCGCTCGACCACGCCGTGACGCGCCGCGGGTCGTACCTGGCCTACATCGGGTCGGGCGAGTTCCCGGTGCGCCTGCGCGTGCTCGGCACCGAGTCGCTCACGCCTGGCACCCACGGCAGTGTCCGGCTGCACCTGCTGGCCGAGTCGCCGCTGCCACTGCTGCCGGGTGATCGATTCGTCCTGCGCGAGTCCGGGCGAGACGAGACCGTCGGTGGTGGCGAGGTGCTCGATGTGCAGCCGAGACGGCCCGCCGCACGGGCACGGCCCGATCGTTCCGTCGACCGTGTCATCGCCGAGCACGGGTGGATCGACGTCGAGGATCTCGAGGCGCTCACCGGCGAGCGGCGCGAGCCCACGGTCGGCACGATGGTCGTCGACCCCGCTGCCCTCGACACCACGATCGCCATCGTGCGCACGAGGGTCGCCGATGCAGGTGACGCAGGTCTCGACATCGCGCTCCTCGAGCCACGCGAACGCGGCGTGCTCCCACTGCTCGACGACCTCACTGTCGAGTCAGGACGCGTGCGGGCCGCCGCAGCGCGGGACCCCTTTGCGACGCACCCCGTGCGCGAGCAGGTGCGCCTCGGTGGGTGTGCTCCGCCCGATGCAGCCACCCTTGACCGTGCCGCAGTGCGCGAACTGGTGCGACGCGGGCTGCTGGTCGAGCGCGATGGGCTCGTGTTCCACCCTGACGCCATCGATGTCGCTGCGCTGGCTGCTGCACGGCTGCTGAGTGCATCACCCACAGGGTTCACCGTCAGCGAGTTCAGGGAGGCACTCGGCATCACCCGCAAGCACGCCGTGCCACTGGCGGCCGAACTCGATGCACGCGGCATCACCCGCCGACGCGAGGACCGGCGCATCGCCGGGCCACGCCTACCGTCACCCTGACGGGTCGACCGCCTGCCGACCGACGGCCGACGCGTGGTGTCGCCTCAGCCCGTCGCCGAGCCGCGCGGCGCGAGCGAGCGCACGCGGCGCAGACCCCGTCGTTTGGACGGCGCAGCCTCGCGCATCTCCAGGTCGCGCGCGGCCTGCGCAACGCGCAGGTCGTTGGTGATGACCTCGCCGAACCGTGCTGGGTCGGCGAGCAGCCAGCTGTGCGAGCCCTCGACCTCGGTGCCGGACACTCCCGTCGCGACGCACATCGCCTCGAACGACTCGCGCGGGATCACGCCGTCGCGCCGCCCCCACAGGATGGTGATGGGCAACCCGCTGTCGCGCAGCGACTCGAGTTCGCGCCGCAGGTCGGCGCGCCGGGCCAATTGGGCGACCTTGACGATGGCCTTGGGGTTGCGCACCAGGTTGGGCAGGACGTCCTCTGCCACCACCGGCAGCACGCGCGTCGCCTGCCGGATCGGCCACACGTCGGCGGGGAAGTGCAGCCCCCAGTCCCACAGCGGCCGCTCGGCGATGCTCCGCAGCGTGTCGCCCTTGCGCCACGCGGACCCACCGATCGAGTTGACCAGCACGACGCTGCGCACGAGGTCGCGGTGGTCGTGGGCGAAGCGCACCGCCACGCCACCACCGAACGAGTGCCCGACCACCACGATCGGCTCGCGGACGTCGAGCACCTCGAGCAGTTCGCGCACCCAGACCGAGTAGCCGCGCAGCGAGAACTCCGCGTCGGGCAGCGCCGGTGTGCCACCGAACCCCGGCAGAGAGGGCGCGATGACGCGGCAGTCCTGCGATGCAATCGCGTCGATGACCGACCGGTACGTGTGTTGCCCGAGCGCCCAGCCATGCAGCAGCAGCACGGGGAGACCGTCGCCGGCAGTGGCGTAGCCCGCAGGTCGGCCCTGCACGAAGGTGCGTCGGTCGGTGACGATCATCCGTCACCGATCATGCCCTGTCGGCCCCTGTGCCGACAGGTCATGTGGCCCCGTCGTTCGTCTGGTCAGGCGTCACCGGCCGCAGCGCCGTCGGGCGCCTTGGGCCGCCGTTCGCGATAGTCGCGCGCCGCACCCTCGAGTGGCTCGACCTCGAGCGTGACGCCGTCGATCGACGCAACGCGCAGTGCCGACCCTGCCGCGATGGGTGTGGCGCGGTTGGTGCGGGCACGCCAGCGCGCGCCGTTCACCTCGGCCACGCCCTCGGGGTCGATCGCACCGATCGCCGTGCCGTCTGCGCCGACCATCCACTCGCGACCGATCGTCGGCGTGGCGAAGCGCGTGCGGGTCATCGACGGCATGCCCACGAAGAACGTCAGCATCACGCCCACGATGCCGACTGCGAGCGGGATCCAGCCGATGCGCAGCGATGTGCCGGGCAGCGACGAGTAGAGGAAGAACGACGACGGGATGAACAGCACCAGTCCCGCACCCGTCCAGAACCTCGGCACGCCCACCTGCACGTCGATCGAGAACGCGAGCAGCGACAGCACGAGCGCCACGACCGCACCGGCACGAGCCGGCAGCTCGGCGAGTCCGTAGGTACCCAGCACGAGCAGCACCGCACCCACCAGACCGGCGACGCCGACACCCGCGGTGAAGAACTCGAAGATCAACAGACATGCACCGATCACGAAGAACAGGTAGGCGATCGGCGAGCTGGCGACGGTGTGGAACATCTCGTCGACCAGCCCGAGCCCGCTGAAGCGCACCAGCGTGCTGACGTTCTGCGTGGTGCCGTCGTCAGCGAGCTCCTGCGTGACGGTGTCGAGCACTGTGCCGTCGGCAAGCTCGACACCGTCCAGCGCGAGGACCATGCTGCGGACCGTCGGCACGCCCTCGTCGGTGGTGTCGAGCCGCAGCACGCCGAGGTCTCGCGCCTCGGCGAACGAGGCAGAGCCATCGACGAGCGCGGCGGCGCCGTCACCGAGGTCGACACCGTCGACGAGTGGTTCGCCCGTGTAGCCCATGCGACTGCCGGCCACCATCGCTGTCACATCGGCAACGCCGAAGAGCTGCGCCGGCGTGCCGTAGGCACGCGCCGAGGTGGATGGTCCGACCCAGATGCCGATGGCGACGTCCGCGTCGCGCACTGTCTCGATGAGCGAGGCCATGTCCTCGTCGCTGGCGACCGCCCCACCGGTGTTGAGCTGCAGGATCAGCGCCTGTGAGCCGTTGTCCTCGGCGCGGTGCACCGCAGCAGCCACCGCATCGACCATGACCTCGTCGAAGAGGCCCGACACCTGGAAGACGTCGACCGGTGCGAGCGAGTCGGTCGTGGCCACATCGTCGCCCGCGTCGGCGGGGACCGTGGTGTCGACCGTGGCCGCCACGGCGGTGCCGGACAGCAGCGACAGGCCCGCCCCGCCCACGAGGGGCGCCGCGAGAAGGGCGATCGCTAGTCTGCGCACGAGTGCCTCCGGAAGATCCACTGAAGTTCGTCACCGACGCCCGCGTGACCGTCGTGGCCGGCAAGGGTGGCGTCGGGAAGACCACGGTAACCGCTGTTCTGGCGCGAGCGGCAGCCCGTGCCGGGCAGCGGGTGCTGGTGGTCGAGCTCGACGGCAAGCCGGTGCTCGAGCGCCTGCTGCCCGGCCTCGAGGTCGTGCATGTCGACGCCGCCACTGCGCTCGGCGAGTACCTCGACGACCACGGCCTCGCGCCGATCACGGCGCGCCTGCGCTCGAGCGGCGTCATCGACGTGGTCGCCTCGGCCAGCCCGGGGATCGACGACCTCGTCGTGCTGGGCAAGATCAAGCAGTTCGAGCGCAGTGGTAGGTACGACCACGTCATCGTCGACGGCCCTGCCGCCGGCCATGCCATCAGCCTGTTGACCTCGCCGGCCGGCCTGCGCAGCGCGGCACGGGGCGGGCCGATCGCCACGCAGGCGAGCGATGTGCTCGACCTGCTCGCTGATGGGGACCGCTGCCAGGTGGTGCTCGTCACGCTGCCCGAGGCCACGCCGGTCAACGAGGTGGTCGAGACCGCCTACTCGCTCGAGGACCGCGTCGGTGTGCGGCTCGGCCCGCTCGTCGTCAACGCGGTCGACGACGGCGAACTACTCGACACCGACGCGGCGCCACCCGGCTCGGCGATGCGCGCCGCGGCCGTGTTCCGCAACGCCCGCCGCTCGATGCACGCGACCGAGTGCCGACGGCTCGCCGACGAGCTCGCGCTCCCCCAGGTACATCTGCCACTCGTGGCCGGCGCCCGTCTCGACCACCATTCGGTCGAACGACTCGTCGACGCCGCACACGCCGGGGTCGTGAGATGAGCGCACTCGACGTCGACCTGCTGCTGCGCGACGCCACCGTCGTGGTGTGCTGCGGATCAGGCGGTGTCGGCAAGACCACCGTCGCCGCCGCGCTCGGCCTCGAGGCTGCCCGGCTCGGCCGTCGCGCCGTCGTCGTCACGATCGATCCCGCCCGACGACTCGCCGACGCGCTCGGTGTGCCGGGGGGCCTCGGCAACGATCCGGTACGCCTCGACACGGCAGCCATCGGCGGCGATGCAGCCGGCGAACTGTGGGCGCTCATGCTCGACACCGCCACGACGTTCGACGGTCTGGTTCGTGCCCAGGCGACCGACACCGAGCAGGCCGAGCGCATCCTCGGCAACGCCTTCTACCGCAACATCGCCGGCTCGTTGTCGGGCACGCAGGAGTACATGGCCGCCGAGCGCCTGCATGCGCTGCACCTCGACGACCGGTTCGACCTCGTCGTGGTCGACACACCGCCCTCGCGCAACGCACTGGACTTCCTCGATGCACCCGGCACGCTGTCGAGGTTCCTCGACCACCCCGTGTTCAGGTTGATGATGCTGCCCGCGCGCCGCGGCCTCAAGGTGCTCAACATCGCGTCGCAACCGCTGTTGCGCGCCGTCGGCAAGGTGGTGGGCGGCGAGGTCCTCGCTGACGCCGTCGCGTTCTTCCAGGCATTCGCCGGCATGGAGACCGGCTTCCGGACGCGGGCCGACGAGGTGCACCGACTCGTGCACAGCGACGGCACGCGGTTCGTGCTCGTGGCGTCGCCGCGCGAGGACACCATCGACGAGGCCCGCTACTTCGCCGGTCGCCTCGCGGCATCCGGGCTCGCGGTGTCGGCGGTCGTCGTCAACCGGTGCACACCGCTCTTCGACGCACCGTCCGGTGCCCGACCGGCAGGTGCTGTCGGGGCGGCGCTGTTCGACAACCTCACCGAACTGCACGCCACGGCACTCACCGAACGTGCCCAGGCGGCAGCACTGCTCGCTGACGACCCCGGCGATGCGGGCGATGCGGGCGATGCCGCCACTGCCTCGCCGACGCCCGCCGCCGGCTCCGTCTTCGTCGCCACGCTCGCCGGCGACGTCCACGACCTGCCCACGCTCGACCTCGTGCGGCGTGCGCTCGTCGACCGCCCCGACACGACCTGACGCGACCGGCCGTCACCGGCCACCACGGGCCGCACGGCTCCTTCGCCCCCGGCCACCACGGCGGGTACAGTGCCGACGTGCACATTCTCGTCGCCACCGATGCCGACTACGTCGTCAGCGACGTCACCGCCGCCCTGGGCGGCCCCGACGTCACCTTCACCGTCTGTCGCGAGGGCCGCGACGTCAGCAAGGTCGTGGCGAGCCGCCCGATCGACCTCGCCGTGCTCGACCTGCAGATCGGCTCGATGGGCGGCATGGCCGTCACGATGGCCCTCCGCCTCGACGAGAGCTCGGGCCGCCTGGCGCACACCAAGGTGCTGATGCTGCTCGACCGCGCCGCCGACGTACACCTCGCCAAGCGCTCTGCCGCAGAGGCCTGGCTCGTCAAGCCCGTCGATGCCCTGACCCTGCAGCGCACCGCCCGTGCAGTGCTGGCCGGCACGTCCATGTCGGCCGCCCCGGCCACCACCGACGACCTCACCGCGGCCGGGTCGGAAACGGTCGCTGCGGGGTAGCATTCCTGCTCGCTACGGGGTGTAGCGCAGCTTGGTTAGCGCGCCACGTTCGGGACGTGGAGGCCGGAAGTTCGAATCTTCTCACCCCGACCAGCACACGGGCCCGCCACTGGCGGGCCCGTTGTCATTTCCCCGGTCGTAGCCTCCAGCGCATGACCGCTGACCTCGACGCCGCGAAGTACATGTCGTTCACCTCGACCAAGCGTGACGGCACGGCCGTGCCCACCGCGGTGTGGCTCGTCCCGTTCGAGGGTGGCTACGCGTTCACCACCGATGCCGACGCATGGAAGGTCAAGCGAGTGCGCAACAACCCCGACGTCACGGTCGCCGTCAGCGACATCCGTGGTCGTGTGGCACCGGGCACCCCGGTCCACCGTGGGCGGGCCGAGGTGCTCGACGCCGCCGCCGCCGACCGGGTGCAGGCCGCGATCAGGCGCAAGTACCGCATCGCCTACACGCTGATGATCGCGCCCGGCATCCTCTGGCAGCGCCTCCGCGGCTCGCGGACTGCAACCGGCGCCATCAAGGTGACCCTCGTCGGCTGATCAGCACGCGCACGGCAGCGCCGCGCAGCGCGGGCAGCCGGCGGCATAGCGCTCGACGGCATCGGTGAGGTCGACGCCCATCTGGTTGGCCAAGGTCGCCACCCACGCCACGACGTCGCCGAACTCGTGCACCTGCTGCTCGTGCGAGCCCTTGCGCACCGCCTGCGCCAGCTCGCCGATCTCCTCGGCCAGCCACGCCACTGTCGCGGCCGTGCCGCGGGCCCGGTCACGGTCGCCGTACGTGCGCTCGATGACGTCCTGCAGCTCGCGTAGGTCCATCACGCCAGCGTGCCAGATCGAGCAGCGCGAACCCGACGTCCCGGTCGCCCGCCGCGGG
>JBMSSR010000009.1:0-21622 GCA_049424465.1 Ilumatobacteraceae bacterium | reverse complement strand
CCGTTGCCGATGAGGTTGCCCTCGCGCAGCGGTGTGGTGATCTCACCGTTCTCGATGAGATACGCCTCGGTCATGCCGAACACGAAGTCTCCTGACGCCGTGTTGACGCTGCCACCACCGAGCTTCGCGACGTACACGCCGTAGTCGGTGCTGCGCACGATGTCGTCGGGGTCGTCAGTGCCGTTGAGCACGTACGTGTTGGTCATGCGCACCATCGGCAGGTGCTGATAGCTCTGCCGGCGGCCGTTACCGCTCTGCGCGCGCCCTTCCTTGCGCGCCCGCAGGTAGTCCCACATGTAGTCGGTCAGCACGCCGTCCTCGATGAGCACGTTGTACTGGCTGACGTGCCCCTCGTCGTCGTACCCGATCGCGCCCCACTCGCCCGTCATCGTGCCGTCGTCGACCAGGGTGACGAGCGGCGACGCCACGAGCTCGCCCTTCTTGCCGCGGTACACGCTGCCGCCCTTGGCGACGAGGTCGGCCTCGAGACCGTGGCCGCACGCCTCGTGGAACAGCACGCCGCCGCTCCCGCGCTTGATGACGACCGGCAGCGCGCCACTGGGCGCCGGCCGCGCATCGAGCTTGGTGAGTGCGATGCGCGCCGCGTCGCGGGCCAGATCGTCGACATCAACTGTGTCGAACAGCTCGAATCCCATCGTGTGGCCCGCACTCTGCGCGCCGGTCTGCATGCCCGCATCGCCGTTCGCGACCGCGTTGACGCGGATGAGTGTGCGCACCTGCTCGTCGGTCACCAGCACACCGTCGGTGTTGGCGACGAGAATGCGCTTGCGGCTGTCTGCATAGCCGGCGACCACCTGCACGATCGCGCTGCCGGCCGACCGCGCTGCGTCATCCATGCGCTGCAGCAACGCGACCTTGTCGGCGGTGCGCACCTCGTCAGGGAACCGCTCGACCGGGCTGACCACGTGCACCGCCGAGGGCGTGAGTGCGACGGTACGAGTGGCACCGTCACCACGGCTCGCTGCGGCGGCGGCTGCCTCGGCCGCCGCCCGAAGACCCGCCTCGCTGAGGTCGGCGGTGTACGCGAAGCCTGTCGTCTCGCCCTTCACCACACGAATGCCGGCGCCGCGGTCGCGTCCGCTGGACACCTGCTCGACACGCCCGTCGTCGAGCCCGACTCCGGTGGTGCGCTTGTCCTCTGCATAGACCTCGGCGAAGTCAGCCCCGGTGCGCACACCGGCAGCGAGCACCCGCTCGAGCACGTCCTGATCGATCATGCACGGAGCCTACCGACCCCCATTCACTCGGACCTCGGCGCGGCTGTGCCGATGTTCGGCACCCCAGCGCCGACGTGCGGTGTCACCCGAGGTTGCTGGTGCGGGGGTAGACGTCGGTGGGGTCGGTGAGGACGTTGACGAGGTACGGCACGCCGGACGCGAACGCGCGGTCGAGCGCCGGGCCGATCTGCGACGGGTCGCTGACCGTCTCGCCGCCTCCACCGAGTGCACGCACGACCTCGTCGTAGCGGCAGCCGGGTTGCAGGTCACACGCCATGTCCCACCCGTAGATCGCCTGCATCGGGTGCTTCTCGAGCCCCCACATGCCGTTGTTGCCCACGACCATCACCACCGGCAGTCGGTGGCGCACCATCGTGTCGACGTCCATCAGACTGAAGCCGGCCGCGCCGTCACCGAGCAGCAGCACCACCTGGCTCGAGGGTCGCACGACGCGCGCCGCGATCGCGTACCCGGGTCCGTTGCCGAGGCAGCCGTACGGGCCGGTGTCGAGCCAGCAGCCCGGCTGGTGCACCTCGACGAACTTGCCGGCGTAGCTGGCGAAGTCGCCACCGTCGCAGATGACCACTGCGTCGCGCTCGAGCCGACGGCCGAGCTCGCCGTAGATGCGACTCGGGCGAATGGGGGTGCTGTCGGCATCGAGTAACTCGCGGTCGGCGGCACGACCCCGCTCCTCGGCATCGCGCAGCTCGCGGATCCATGCTTCGCGGTCGGCGCGCGGTCCCGAGTACTCGGCGAAGGCGCGCAGCACGAGGTTCGAGTCGCCGGCCGCCGTCGGCACGTCGATGTGGGCGGCTCGCTGCTCGACGCTGTCGACCACGTGCGCGACCGTCGCCGAGCCGAAGCGGCCGAACCCGAGGCGGAAGTCGAGTGGCGTGCCCAGCACCACCACGAGATCCGCACGCGCCTTGAGCAGCCCGCGGGTGCGCAAGAACGCGAGCTCGTGGTCGGCGGGCAGCAACCCACGGCCGAGACCGTTGAAGAACACGGGCACACGCAGGTGCTCGACCGCGGCGCGCAGCGCGTCCCACGCGCCGTCCCAGTACACGTCGCTGCCGACGATGAACGCCGGGCGCTCGGCACGGGCCACGAGGTCGACGATGCGCTGCACCTCGTCAGGGTCGGGCGCAACGCCGAGGCCGACGCACTCGTCGGGCACCGGCACCTCGCCGGCCGACGGGCCGAACACGTCGAGCGGAAAGTCGACGAACGTCGGCCCACGGTGCGGCGTCATCGACCGCCGGGCAGCCGAGTGAACCACCGTGCCGGCCTGCGCAGGGTCGGTCACCGTCGTGGCCCACTTGGTGATCGGCGTCATGACCGGCACATGGTCGAACTCCTGCAGCGAGCCGCTGCCCCACCGCAGGGCCGGCGCACGGCCGCCGAGCACCACGAGCGGCGCACCGTTGAACATCGCCGAGGTGGTGGCCGACACGCCGTTGGTGATGCCCGGCCCGGCGGTGAGGGCGGCCAGCCCGGGGCGGCGGGTGAGTTTGGCGTACGCCTCGGCAGCGAACGTGGCGGTCTGCTCGTGGCGGGTGTCGACCACCCGCATGCCCTGGTCGCGCGCCGCCTCGTACAGCGGCCAGATGTGGCCCCCGTTGAGCGTGAACATCACGTCGGTGCCGAAGGCCCGCAGCGCCGCAACGGCCTGCTGTCCCGCATGTCCCTGCATCTGCTCGGTCATGGACCATTCCTACTCCACCGTCCCTTCGACCAGTGGACTCGAGGGGCGGGGCAACAGGGTGAAGGGATAGCGTGAGCGACCGATGGTCCTGCAGCAGATCCGCCAACCGGCCGACCTCCGTGCCCTGTCGGCGGCGGAGCTGGGCGAGCTCGCCGGCGAGATCCGCGACTTCATCGTGCAGGCCGTGGCAGAGAACGCCGGCCACCTCGGCAGCAACCTCGGTGTCGTCGAGCTGACCCTGGCCCTGCACCGGGTGTTCGACTCGCCGCGCGACACCATCGTGTGGGACACCGGGCACCAGGCATACGTGCACAAGGTGGTGACAGGGCGCCAGCCGGGCTTCGCCACGCTGCGTCAGGCCGGTGGCATGTCGGGTTACCCCAACCGCGAGGAGAGCCCGCACGACCTCGTCGAGAACAGCCACGCATCGACCGCGCTGTCCTACGCCTACGGCCTCGCCGTGTCGCGCGACCTCGGTGCGATGCCGACCCGTCACATCGTCGCCGTCATGGGAGACGGGTCGATGACCGGCGGCATGGCCTACGAGGCGCTCAACAACATCGGTCACAGCGGCAAGCGCGTCATCATCGTCCTGAACGACAACGGCCGCAGCTACGCCCCCACGATCAGCAACCTGACGGCCGGGCCCACGGCACGCGAGCAGGCCCAGATCGACCACCCGAGCCTGCCCGAGCGGATCACCGAGAAACTGTCGCACGGCCTCACCAACATCCGCCTCAACCCGGTGTACGTGCGCCGCCAGCGCAAGCTCGAGCAGTTCCTCCGCGAACTGCCCTACGTCGGCCAGCAGGCCGAGAAGGGTGTCGAGGCCTTCAAGGCAGCAGTCCGCGAGTTCCTGCAGCCGCCGTCGTTCTTCGAGGCCCTCGGCGTTCGCTACGTCGGCCCGATCGACGGCCACGACATCGACGAGCTCGAGTCGGCGTTCAGCAATGCGATCGAACTGTCAGCCGACGGCCCCATCGTCGTCCACGTGCTCACGCAGAAGGGCCGCGGCTACCCGCCTGCCGAGGACGACGACGAGAAGCACCTCCACGACGCGCCCGTGTTCGACCCGGCCGTGGGCCCACCACCCGCGATGGTGACGGGCTACACCCAGTCGTTCGCCGAGGCGATCATCAAGGAGGCCGAGCTCGACCAGCGCATCGTCGCGATCACGGCAGCGATGCCCGGACCCACCGGACTGCTCCCGTTCCAGACACGCTTCCCCGATCGGTTCTTCGACGTCGGCATCGCCGAGCAGCACGCCGTGACCGGCGCGGCCGGCATGGCGCTGGGCGGGCTGAGGCCGATCGTCGCCCTGTACTCGACGTTCCTCAACCGGGCATGGGACCAGGTCGTGTACGACGTCGCGCTGCACCGACTGCCCGTCATCTTCTGCCTCGACCGCGCCGGCATCACCGGACCCGACGGCGCCAGCCACCACGGCATGCACGACCTTGCACTCCTCAGCAAGGTGCCGGGCATGCGTGTCCTCGCCCCGTCGAGCGCCGAGGAACTGCAGGTCATGCTGCACGACGCGCTCACGCTCGCCGACGAGGGGCCGGTCGCCATCCGCTGGCCGCGCGGGGCGGCGCACCACGTGACCGAGCACGAGGTTGGCTCGGGTCTGCTGGCACGCCGCAGCCGCGAGGGTGACGGCTCGGTGGCGATCCTCGCGGTGGGCAAACTGCTCGTCGACGCCGAGCGCGCCGCGCAGCGCCTCGCCGAGCAGGGTGTGTCGGCGACCGTGTGGGACGTGCGGTCGTGCCAGCCGCTCGACACCGCAATGATCGCTGACGCGGCGAGGCACCGTGCAGTGGTCACGTGCGAGGACGGCATTCGCGACGGCGGCATCGGCATGTCCATCTCCGACGCCGTGCACGACCTCGACCCGCGCGTGCCGGTCCGCGTGCTCGGCCTGCCGGGCCGATTCATCCCGCAGGGCTCGGCCGAGCGCATTCTTGCGTCGCTCGGCCTCGATGCCGACGGCATCGTCGCCGCCGCCCGCCGCGCGCTCGGCTGACCGGCACCCGTCGCGGCCGCGATCGGCCGACCACCGATCGCGCCCCGCCGGTCGCGTAGCCTCGACCCGTGCCACTCCCCGACCTGACGGGCGAACTCGACTTCGCGATGCGACTGGCCGACGCCGCCGACGCGGTCACCCGGCCGCACTACGTCAACCGCTCGTTCACGCTCGACTGGAAGGCGAACCGCACCGAGGTGACCGAGGCCGACCGTGAGGCCGAGCTCGCCGTCCAGCGCCTCGTGCTCGACGAGCGACCCGATCATGCACTCTTCGGCGAGGAGCACGGCGTCGTGGGTGACACGTCCTCGCCGTGGAAGTGGATCGTCGACCCCATCGACGGCACCAGCAACTTCGTGCGCGGTATCCCGGTCTGGGCATCGCTCATCGCGCTCACGCACGAAGAGCTCGGCGCCGTCGTCGGTGTCGTCTCGGCGCCGGTGATGGGCATGCGATGGTGGGCGGCCAAGGGCCTCGGGGCGTTCGCCGACGGTCGGCGCTGCGCCGTGTCGACGGTGTCCCGCCTCGACGAGGCGCAGTTGTGCCTGACCTACTCGCCCGAATGGAACGACGTCGGCGGTGTCGACCACCTCGTCGACCTGCAGCGACGCGCGTACCGCACCCGCGGGTTCGGCGACTTCTGGCAGCACATGCTCGTCGCCGAGGGTGCGGTCGACCTCGCAGTCGATTCGATCGGCCTGCAACCGTACGACCTCGCTGCCGTCATGGTCGTCGTCGAGGAGGCTGGCGGCACCTTCACCGACCGGGCCGGCGAGCGCACCTACCTGCACGACTCGGCGATCTCCTCGAACGGACTCCTGCACCACCACGCCCTCTTCCCCTGACAGGACGCCATGGCCCACGACCTCGTCATCCGCAATGCCCGCCTCGTCGACGGCACGGGTGCGCCCGAACGACCCGCTGACATCGCGGTCGACGGCGCACACATCAGCGCTGTCGAGCACCCCGGCAGCGGCTCGATCGGCGCGGCCCACGAGGTGATCGACGCAGACGGACTGCTCGTCACCCCGGGCTTCGTCGACGTCCACACCCACTACGACGCACAGGTCACGTGGGACCCGTACGTCACACCTGCCGGTTGGCACGGTGTGACGACCGTCGTGATGGGTAACTGCGGTGTCGGTTTCGCGCCGGCGGCACCCGACCGCCACGACTGGCTCATCCAGTTGATGGAGGGCGTCGAGGACATCCCCGGCAGCGCGCTCGCAGAGGGCATCACGTGGGGGTGGGAGTCGTTCCCCGAGTACCTCGACGCGATCGAGGGCATGCCGCGCGTGCTCGACATCGCCGCGCAGATCGGCCACGGCCCCGTCCGTGCGTACGTGATGGGCGAGCGCGGCGCCGCCAACGAAGCAGCGACCGAGGACGACATCGAGCAGATGGCCGCCATCGTGGGCGAGGCGCTGCGGGCGGGCGCCTACGGCTTCACCACCTCGCGCACTCCACTGCACCGCGCCAAGGACGGCGAGCTGGTGCCGGGCACCACCGCCGACGAGCGCGAGCTGCTCGGCATCGCCGACGCGATCGCCGCCGTCGGCCACGGCGTGTTCCAGTTCGCGCCCGAGCACGCCAAGGTGCCCGTCACCGAGTGGCCGTGGATGCGCAAGGTCGCGGCGCGCACCGGACTGCCCGTCAGCGTCAACCTCAGCCAGCCCGACAGCGCGCCCGACCTGTGGCGCGAGGTACTACGCCTGCTCGACGAGGCCCACGCCGACGGCCTTCCCATCGTCGCCCAGGTGGCCGGCCGCAGCATCGGCATCCTCTACTGCCTCGAGGGCAGCGTGCACCCGCTGATGTTCCATCCCGCCTATCGCGAGATCGGGGACCTGCCGCACGACCAACGGGTCGCCGCGCTGCGCGAGCCCGAGCGCCGTCGCCGCATCATCGAGGACATACCCGATGACGGCTTCTTCCGCGCAGCGGTACTGAACGCGCTGCACAAGATGTGGGTCGTCGACGGTGCCGACATCGACTACGAGCCGCACCCCGACGACAGCGTGCTCAGCACGTCGCAGCGCACCGGCGTGCCGGCGATGCAGATCGTGCTCGACCAGCTCCTCGCCGACGACGGCCGCGGCATGTTGTACGCGCCGTTCTTCAACTACGGCTACGGCGACCTGGGCTTCACCGCCGAGGCACACCAGCACCCGCACACCCGAATGGGCCTTGCCGATGGTGGCGCGCACTGCGGTGCGATCTGCGACGGTGGCATGCCGACGTTCATGCTCACGCACTGGACACGCGACCGCACGCGTGGCGAGCGACTCCCGCTCGAGCACATCGTCCGCCGCCAGACGTCGGAGACAGCAGCCCTGTACGGCATCACCGACCGCGGTGTCATCGCACCCGGGATGCGCGCCGACCTCAACCTCGTCGACTACGGCCGGCTGTCGTTCGACGTGCCGCGCATGGCCTACGACCTGCCGGCAGGCGGACGTCGGCTCGTGCAGCGCGCCCGCGGGTACGTTGGCACCTGGGTGGCCGGCGTGCGCACGGTCGACCACGACGAGTTCACCGGCGCCCTGCCGGGCCGACTGCTGCGCGCCGGGCGCTGAGCACCGCACACCGACTCTGGAGGGCCGATGGCCGACGACATCACCCACTACGACGCAGTCGAGGCGTACTGCGACCGACTCAGCTACTCGGCCGGCGACGAGGTGCACCTGCACACGTGGTGCGCCACCGAGCACTACGACGTCGCAGTCGCGCGCTGGGGCGCCGACGGCCCGGGTGCACCGGTGTGGTCCGTCACTGGCCTCGCAGGCGCGCAGCACCACACACCCGACACGGCTGACGCATCCGGCTGCGGCTGGCCGGTGGCAGTCTCGATCCCCGTCGATGCGTCGTGGCGCAGCGGCGTGTACCTCGTGACGCTGCGCGCGCACGGTGCCGTGCACGAGCGCGCCACCGGGTACGCGATGTTCGTCATCCGCGCCGCAACGCGCGCCTCGTCGACACTGCTGGTCATCGCCACCAACACCTACAACGCGTACAACAACTGGGGCGGGCGCAGCCTGTACACGGGCGGCCACCAGGTGAGTTTCGACCGGCCGTTCGGCCGCGGTCTCCTCGTGCGACCGCTGGTCGACAACGTCGACCGCAAGAGCCCCGTCACGGCGCCGGGCGCCGACCCCGATATCGATGGCGCTGCGTACCAGGACTACCGCTGGGCGAACGGCTACCCGGGCTACATGAGCTCGTCGGGGTGGCACACCTACGAACGCCGCTTCGTCGAGTGGGCCGAGGGCCTCGGTGTCGATCTCGACTATGCGGTGTCGAGCGATCTCGAGCACCGTCCGTCGGTGGTGCACGGCTATCGGCTCGTGGTGGGCGCCGGTCACGACGAGTACTGGTCCGCGGCGCAGCGAGACACCGTCGAACGGTTCGTCGCCGACGGCGGCAACTATGCGAGCTTCTCGGGCAACACGATGTTCTGGCAGGTCCGGCTGAGCCGAGGTGGTCGCGACATGACTGCCTACAAGTACTCGGCGCACCGCAACGACCCCGTGCTCGGTACCGACCGCGCCGACACCATGTCGGGCATGTGGTGCGACCCGATCGTCGGCCGGCCCGAGTGGTGGTTCCTCGGTGCCGGGTCGGCGTTCGGCCTCTACAGCAGGTTCGGCAACTCGACGCCGCGCGCATCGGGCGGGTTCACCGTGTACCGCGACACACACTGGCTGTTCGAGGGCACCGGGCTGCGCTACGGCGACCAGCTGGGCGCCGCGCTCGGCGCGGTCGGCTACGAGACCGTCGGCTGCCGGCTGGGCCTCGACGAGTTCGGCCTGCCCATCTCGGTCAACCCGGATCGGCCGCCCGACATCGAGGTCGTCGCGTTCGCTCCGTCATCGAACCTGGGTGCAGGCGACTACCCCGCCTCGGTCGCGGCGAGCAGCGAGCAGTGCGACCTCGAGTTCGTGGCGTCGCGCCTGTACGGCGACGAGAGTCCCGAGTCGCTCGCCCGCGTCCGTCACGGCAATGCCGTGATGCTGACCTGCCGCCCCAGCAGCGCCGGGACGGTCGTCACGATCGGCTCGACCGACTGGGTCTACGCACTGGCCGACCCGGCCGTGTCGCGGGTGACGCTGAACGTGCTCGAGCGGCTGTCTCGCTGACGGTCGCGCCCGCTCACGGCCTAGCCTCTGCGTCCATGGCCCCGCCCGACGACCGACGCCCGGCGACCCGCGCCATCACGAGCGGCCGCCACGAGCGGTCACTCGCACCGCCGCTGTGGGCAAGTTCGGTCTGGGAGAGCGAGGGCTTCGACGACGCCCACCGCCGCGCCACCGGGCAGCGGTCCGGCGAGTTCTACAGCCGCTACGGCAACCCCACGGTTCGCGCATTCGAGGAAGCCGTCGCCGACCTCGAGGGAGCCGAGGCGTCGCTCGCGTTCGCGAGCGGCATGGGCGCCGTCAGCACGGTGGTCCTTGCACTGTGCAGCAGCGGTGACCACATCGTGGCCCAGAGCAACCTCTACTCGGCGACGCTGGCCTTCCTGCAGGGCCCGTGTGCGCGCTTCGGCATCGACGTCACGTTCGTCGATGCCAGCCGGTCCGGGGCCTTCGCGGCTGCAGTGCGACCGGGTCGAACGATGCTCGCGCTCGCCGAGACGCCGTCGAACCCGACGCTGGGCATCGTCGACCTCGACGAGCTCGGCAGCCTCGGGGGCCCGATCACCATGGTCGACTCGACGTTCGCCACCCCGCTCGGGCAGCAGCCACTCGCGCACGGCGTCCATCTCTCGATGCACTCGGCCACCAAGGGCATCGCCGGACACAACGACGCCACGCTCGGCGTCATCAGCGGCGAGCGCGATCTCGTCGACGGCATCTGGGCCTACAGCGTCATGCACGGTGCGACGCCGTCACCGTTCGATGCCCTCAACGCGCTGCGCGGCATTCGCACGCTCGACGTGCGCACACGCCAGCAGTGTGCGACCTCGCTGCACCTCGCTCGCGCACTCGAGCAGCACGGTGCCGTCCGCGTCGTGCACCACCCCGGCCTCGAGTCGCACCCGCAGCACGCGCTCGCAGCGCGACAGATGCGCCGGTTCGGCACCGTGTTCTCGTTCGAGCTCACCGGCGGCCGGCCTGCTGCCGAGTACGTGATGGCGCGGCTCGGCCTGGCACGGATCGCGACGTCGCTCGGTGGGCCCGAGACGCTCGTGTGCCATCCGTGCACCACCACGCACGCCAGCCTCACCCACGACGAAGCCCTCGAGCGGGGCGTCACTGCAGGACTGCTGCGCGTCTCGGTCGGCCTCGAGGATGCCGACGACCTGCTCGCCGACCTCGTGCAGGCGCTCGACGGCGCCCCGCGCTGAGGTGGATGTGCGCGTCCTGCTCGTGCACGGCCTCGGCGGCACGACGGCCACGATGACACCGCTCGCCGACGCGCTTCGCCGCGTGGGCATCGACTCGTCATCGATTCTGCTGCCCGGCCACGGGACGTCGCCCGATCACCTCGCCACTGTGGGGTGGGACGACTGGCTGGGCGCAGTGGTCGACGCGTGTGTGGCCGACGACGGCGTCGATGCCATCGTCGGCCAGTCGCTCGGCGGCGCGCTCGCGCTGGCGGCCGCCGCATCAGGCGCGCCCACCGCCGCCGTCGTCGCGATCAGCACACCGTGCCCCGACCCCGACGCCGGCGACGGCCTCGAGTGGCGACTCGCGCGAGGTCACACGACCATCGAGGCGGTACTCGCCGAGGGCGAGACCGGTTACCCGACCGTCCCGCTCGCCGCGCTGCTCGAGATGGCACGGGGTCTGCTCGCGACCGACCTCACCGCGGTGACGGTGCCGACCCTGCTGGTCCAGGGGCTCGCCGACGACGTCGTCGACCCGGCGAGCGTCGACGTGCTGGCGTCAGCGCTCGAGCGTGTGCCTGTGCCGGGCCCCCGTGTCATCCGCCTCGCGGACACCGGCCATGTGGCGACAATGACGCCACGGGTCGACGACATCGCGTCGTCGATCGCAGCATTGCTCGGTGCGTAGGATCGCCACCGTGACGCACTCGAAGCACCCGGGCTGGGGCTGGGCAGTCGCGAGCGCGGCGCTCATCGTCGGCCTGGTCGCGTTCTTCTTCCCGCTCGCACCGTTCTGGACGCTGCTGTGGTTCACGGGCCTCGTCCTCGTGCTCGGGCTCACGCCGCTCGGCGAGAAGTGGGTCATCACGCAGCAGTCAGCGCTGCTCAGCGAGGTCGGCACGCATCCCTTCATCACACGCCACCCGCGCGTCGTGGCGATCGGTGTCTTCGTGCTGCCTGCCGTGCTCGCCCCCGGCATTGCGTGGGACCTCAGCGATGCCGGGCAGCGCTGGAACGGCGGCGCGCTGTGGGCCATCGCCGTGTTCGGGTTCCTCGTGCGCGCCGTGGTCGAGGAACTGCGGCGTAGTGGTCGGCCCGCCCGGTGGTGGACGGCATGGTTCGTCGTCACCGTCGCCGTCGGCGGCTTCGTGCTCGTCGGCGGGCCAGCGCGCGTGCGCTGGTCGCACTGCGGGACGGTGCTCACCGATGCGGTCACGTCGGGCGGAGGCTTCACCGCCGATGCAGCGGGCCGCTGGTGCTGGCCCGAGGCCGAGGCGCGCACGGTCGATGGCGCACTGCGGCTGTACACCGACGTCGACGACGCACCAGACGCGCCGGCCGACTCGGGCTCCGGTCTCGTCTACAGCCTCGACGGCGCGGTCGAGCGAGCGGGCGACGTGCGCGTCCTCGTCCCGTTGGGCGACGGGTGGTACTGGTTCGAGACCGGCAGCCCGGTGCGCGACTTCTGGTTCGACGGCTGAGGCCGTCGGCTCACTGGAAGTACGGGTTCTCGCCGGTCGAGTGATCGGTGAGATCGCGAACGCGCTCGACCTCGGACACCTTTTCGATCACCATCGTCTGCACGCCCTCGAGCATCGTCATCCGGCTCATCGAGCAGCCGTGGCACCCGCCGCCCATCGTGAGGTACACGGTGCCGGAGCCGTCGTGCCCCACGTAGGTGACGAACCCACCATGTGCCGCCAGCGCCGGGTTGACGTCACCGTGCACGACCGCCTCGATACGGGCGCTCAGCTCGTCGTCGCGCACGAGCCCCTCGACCGTCGGCGGCAGCGGCTTGTTGGGATTGCGGATGACGAGCCCTGCGCTCGGCGTGTGGTCGAGCGTCGCACCACTGATGAGGTCGATGCTCGAGGCAGGGACGATGACCTTGAGGGCGAGGTCACCGGCACGGTGCGTGCGCACCTCGTCGGTGAACGCAGCCGTGGTGACCACGTCGAAACTGAGGTCGTAGGCGAAGTCCTCGCCAGGCTTGCTGATCACCTCGAGTCGCAGGCCGAGCGTGTCGGCGTCGGGCTCGGTGTCGCGCAGGGCGAGCAGTTCGCTCAGGGCTGCAGGCGTGATCGTGACGATCGTGTCAGCGGCATCGGTGGTGGCGACAGGGCTCACGGCCCTCAGGCTATCGGTGACAGGTGTCGCCGCAGCCAGCCTGTCGGTGCCACCCCTCGCGACGGGGGCGCTGCAAGAATGACGGCTTCATGACGACTCTCCAGTCCACGTCGCCGCGACATCGAAGCCCCAGGATCGGGCGTCGCCTCACCGCCCTCGTGCTCGGCGCCGGCGCACTCGTCGCAGCCTGCAGCGACGGCGCCACCTCGGCCCCCACCACCACCGAGACCCCGACGACCAGCACCAGCACCACGACCAGCACCACCAGCACGCTGGCGCCCACGACGACCACCATCCCGGTGCCGGTGTACCCGCTCACCGGCCTGCCGCGACCCGGCGACTTCGTCGACCGACCGGCCATCGTGGTCAAGATCGACAACGCGCCGGCCGCCAACCCGCAGACCGGCTTCAACGCCGCCGACATCGTGTTCGAGGAGATCGTCAACGACCACATCACCCGGTTCGCGATGATCTTCCACAGTGGCGGCAGCGACCCGGTCGGGCCCATCCGCTCGGGCCGGCTGCAGGACATCGACCTGTTCGGCATGCTCAACAAGCCGCTGTTCTCGTGGAGCGGCGGCAACGTCACCGTGACGCAGGCGATCGACGACAGCGACCTGGTCAACATGGGACCGAGCCGCGTCCCCGCGTACTACCGCGACGACACGCGCAAGCAGCCACACAACCTGTACTCGAACACCACCAAGCTCTGGGAGAAGGCGCTCGACGGGTGGGGGCTCCCGACACAACTGTTCCAGTACCGCACCGAGTCCGACACACCCGCTGGCATCGTCGCCAACGGTGTGAAGATCGACTTCGACTCGTACGACGCCGAGTGGACGTGGAACGCGATGAGCGGCCTCTACGAGCGCAAGCAGAACGGTGACGTCCACCTCGACAAGGGCACGAATTCAGTCATCACCACCAACAACGTCGTCATCCTGGTGATGGACTACATCGTCGGCGTGTCCGGCAGTCCCGACGCACAGAGTGTCGGCACCGGCGAGGCATGGGTGTTCTCGGGAGGCAAGTTCGTCCGCGGCACCTGGACCCGCGCGTCACGTACCGACCCGTTCGTCCTCACCGACGACACCGGCGCTCCCATCCTGCTGACGCCCGGTCGCACCTTCGTCGAGCTGCCCCGCAAGGACAGCACGATGCCCTTCTGACGTCGACCGACCACGGGTCAGCGCGAGCCGCCCCCGTCCACCTCGATGCGCTGCCCGGTCACGTAGCCGGCACCGGGCCCGCAGAGCCACCGCACGACACTGGCGATGTCGGACGGCTGGCACACCCTGCCGAAGGGTGACGACGCATCGAGCGAGCGCAGGTCGTCGAGGTCGGCGCGCCCGGTCATCGCCCGGGTGAGGCGGACGCCCATGTCGGTCTCGGTCAGCCCCGGCGCCACGACGTTGACGTGGATGTGGTGGCGTCGTTCCTCGTTGGCGAGCGTCTGTGCGAGTGCCTCCATCGCCGCCTTGCCCATGTTGTAGGGCGCCCCATGGGCGGACATGAGCGATGTCGCCACCGACGAGATCATCACGATGTCGCCTCGACCAGCCGCACCCGCCGCCCGTTCACGCATGGACGGTAGGGCGGCACGAGCGAGGAAGTGCGGGCCGAGCGAGTGGACCGCCATCACGCGGCGCAGTTCGTCGGCCTCGGTGTCGACCACCGCCCGACCGCGCGACGCGATGCCCGCGTTGCACACGAGGATGTCGATCCCACCGAACCGCTCGACCACCTCGTCGACCAGGCGCCGACAGTCGGATTCTTCGTCAGCGGACGCCGCGAACGCCGCAGCGAGACCGCCGACGCCGGTGATGGACTCGACGGTCTCGGCCGCCGCCCCGGCGTCGCGCCGGTAGTTGACCGCGACCGCGGCACCTGCCCCGGCGAGTGTCTCGCTGATCGCCCGACCGATTCCCCGGCCGCCTCCCGTCACCAGTGCCACACGACCGCTGAGCTCTGTCATGGGCGCATTCTGCCGCTCGAAGGGGTCGCAACGTAAGGTGGACCGGTGACACCCGATGACGACCGCCACCGTTCGCGCGGCGTACTCGCCCTCGTCGCCACGCTGCTCTGCTTCAGCTTCGGGTCGACCCTCGTCAAGTCGGCACACGCCCCGGGTGTCACCGTCGCGTTCTGGCGACTGCTCGTCTGCAGCGTCGTGTGGGTCGTCATCCATCGCGTCTCGAGCGGCGACTGGCCGACCCGCTCCGGCTTCCGGGCAGCGCTCGTGCCCGGCCTTGCGTTCGGCCTCGACCTCGCGCTCTTCTTCGTCGGCGTCACCCGCACCACGATCGCTGCCGCCGAGTTCACCGGCGCCCTCACCCCGTTCGTCGTCGTGCCGCTCGCCGCGCTGGTGTACAAGGAGCGCACCCGGCTGGCACCGCTGACGTTCGGTCTCATCTCGCTGGGCGGACTCGCCATCGTGCTGTTCAACGCGCCCGAGTCCGGGGAGTTCTCGTGGGAGGGCGTGCTGTGGATCGCAGCCGCCACGATGATGTGGTCGACGTACATGCTCACCAGCCGACAGCTGCGCCAGGGTCGCTCGGTGACCTGGGTGATGGCGCACGTCACCCCGGTGGCCACCGCAGTCACGCTGCCGTTCTCGCTGCTGGTCTTCCCCGGCACGATCTCCGACGTCACGTGGCGCGCCGCACTCTTCATCGCACTGCTCGCACTCATCACGGGCACCGTCGCTCACGGGCTGATGGTCTATGCGCAGCGCAGCGTGCCGATCGGGGTCATCAGCATGGTCCAGGTGTCGCAACCCGCACTTGCCGTCACGTGGAGCGTCCTCTTCCTCGGCAGCAGCGTGAACAGCATCCAGGTGGTCGGCATGGTGCTCGTGCTCGGTGGCCTCGCGGCCATCACCTACTTCACACGCCGGGCAGCCTGAGGCCGCGGGCACCGGTACACTCTCCGGACACACCACGGGGAGCTCGGGAGACCGCCGGGCTGAGAGGGTGGCCGCCGCCACCGACCCGAGCACCTGATCTGGGTAATGCCAGCGGAGGGACGGGACCATGGATCCATCGAGTCGTGCAGCGCATCCCGAGCGGTGGGTGGTCATCGTCACCGGCGGCGGCCCGCTCGGTGGCCGTGCGGCGGCCGCCGTCAGTGCACTGCCTTCCGCAGTGGCAGTCATCGCCGCCGACGGCGGGCTCGACGACGCCGTCGCAGCAGGCCTCGTCCCGACGCACGTCGTCGGAGATCTCGACAGCCTCTCCGCCGCCGGACGAATGTGGGCGTATGCACACGGGCTGACGATCGACGAGCACCCGACAGCAAAGGACCTCACCGACACCGAACTGGCGCTCGCGACGGCGCAACGCCTCGGGGGCACGCTCGACGGATTGCTCGTCGTGGGCGGTGTCGGTGAACGGCTCGACCACCTGCTCGGTGTACTGCTCGCGCTCGGCGGGCCGAATGCCTCAGCATTCGGGTCGGTGCGCGCCGTCATCGGTGACACCGAGTTCGTCGTCGTGCGGCCGCACCACCGGGTCGAGCTCGAGCTCGAGGCAGGGCAGACGTTCTCGGTACTCGCACTGCACGGGCCGTGCAGGGGCGTCCATGTGTCGGGCGCGCGCTGGGAGCTCGATGACGCAGCACTCGCGCCCACCGAGGCCCGAGGCGTCAGCAACGTCGCTGAGGGAACTGTCGCCATCGCCGTCGCTGACGGCGTGCTCTCCGTGGTGGTGCCGTCATGATCGTCTCCCGCTCGCGGTTCGCCGCTCTCGCCGTCGTCACTGCCTCACTCGCCACCACGGTGTCGTGCCGCGGTGACGATGCACAGGTGTCCCTCACCCTCGTCGTGTACGACTCGTTCCCGACTGCCGACACCCCGCTCAACGCCGCACTGGCCGAGTTCGCCGCCGACACCGGCATCAGCGTCAGCCTCGCGGTTGCGGGTGACGCCGGCACGATGGTCTCGAAGGCCGTGCTCACGTCGGGCAATCCGGAGGGTGACGTCATGTGGGGTGTCGACAACACCCTGCTGTCGGCGGCGGTCGACGGCGGGGTGTTCGACGGCGACCCGACAGCGGTCGACACCGGCGACGTGTGCGTCAACTACGACATCGAGTGGTTCGCCGACCGTGGCGTCGAGCCGCCGACGACGCTCGACGACCTCATCGATCCGCAGTACGCCGACCTACTCGTCGTCGAGAACCCCTCGACGTCGTCACCCGGTCTGGCCTTCCTGCTCGCCACCGTGGCCGGCACCGACGACTGGAAGGCCTACTGGTCAGCGCTCCGTGCCAACGGGGTCGAGGTCGTCGACAGCTGGACGACTGCGTACTACGACCGCTTCAGCGGCGCCGGTGGCGGCGCCAACGGCGGTGACCGACCACTCGTGGTCAGCTACGCGAGCAGCCCACCCGCCGAGGTCGTGTACGCCGATCCCCCGCGCGACGACGCGCCCACGGGGGTCAGCACGGGCACGTGCTTCCGCCAGACCGAGTACGCCGGAGTGCTGCGCGGCACCGATCACGTCGATGCCGCCCGACAACTCGTCGACTTCCTGGTGAGCGAGCGCTTCCAGCGCGAACTTCCGCTCACGCTGTTCGTCAACCCGGTGAACCCCGACGTCGCGCTCCCTGATGTCTACCAGCGCTTCGCCGTCGTGCCCGACGCGCCGTTCACCGTGCCGCCCGAGGACATCGCAGCCAACCGCGACCAGTGGCAGGACGAGTGGACCGACATCGTGCTGCGCTGAGCTCGCTGCCCCGGTGGGCACCTGCGGCGCTCGTTGCCCTGCCCGCAGTGTGGCTCGGCGTGTTCTTCGCGTGGCCCACCGTCACGCTCGTCGGTCGCGCCGGCGGCCCGCAGATCGACGCCGACATCGTGTGGTTCACGCTGTGGCAGGCCGTCGTCAGCACGGTCCTCACGCTCGCGCTCGGCATGGTGCCGGCCTACGTGCTCGCCCGCTTCTCGTTCCCGGGACGACGGTTGGTGCTCGCTGTCGTCACCGTCCCGTTCATGCTGCCGACCGTCGTGGTCGGTGCCGCATTCCTCGCGCTGCTGCCCGACCACCTCCACGGCACCACCACGGCACTGGTGCTGGCCCACGTCTTCTTCAACGTGGCGGTCGTGGTCCGACTCGTCGGCGCGATGTGGTCGGTGATCCCCCACGAGCTCACGGGTGCCGCACGCACCCTCGGTGCGTCGCCGTGGCAGGTGTTGCGACTCGTGGTGCTGCCACTGCTGCGACCGGGCATCGTCGCCGCGTCGACGGTGGTGTTTCTGTTCACCTTCACGTCGTACGGCGCGGTCGTGCTGCTCGCCGGACCCGGTCACCCAACGGTCGAGGTCGAGATCGTGCGTCTCGCCACACAGCTCGGTGACGTCGACCGGGCGGTGGCACTCAGCGTCGTCCAACTCGTGGTGCTCGCGCTCGCAGTGATGGTGTCAGCGGGCATCCAGCGGCGGGCCAGCCGTCCGCTCGGCGCAGTACCGGTCAGGCGGGTCGCGCGGACGCGCCGCGAGCGCTCGCTCGTCGTCACCACCGGTGCAGTGGTGGCCGTCATGATGACGCTCCCCGTGATCGCGCTCGTCCGGCGGTCGGTGGTGCTCGGCGGGCGGCTCACCCTCGAAGCGTGGCGATCGCTCGGCCACAACAGCGGGCGCCCGGGTATGTCACTCGGCGTCGACCCACTCGGCTCGATCACGGCGTCGCTGAGGATCGCGGCGGCTGCGACCGTACTCAGCTGTGCCATCGGCCTGCTCGGCGCCCTCGCGATCGGCGCCGCACGTCGGCGGCTCGCGGGCACACTCGATGTCGGCCTGATGCTGCCGCTCGGCACGTCGGCCGTGACGGTCGGCCTCGGCATGCTGATCACGTTCGACCATGCGCCGTTCGACTGGCGCGCCACCTGGTGGCTCGTTCCCGTCGGCCACTCGCTCATCGCAGTGCCATTCGTGGTGCGTGCCGTGCTCCCCGTGGTGCGTTCGGTGCCGACGGCGCAGCTCGACGCCGCGGCTGTGCTCGGTGCCGGTCCATGGCGCGCCTGGTGGGAGGTGGTCGTGCGCCGCCTTCCCCGCGCGCTGCTGGTCGGCGCTGGCCTGTCGGCAGCCATCTCGCTCGGCGAGTTCGGTGCGACCACCTTTCTGACGCGCACGGGGCACGAGACCGTACCGGTCGCCATCGGTCGCGTCCTGGCTCGCACGGGCGAGCTGCCCAGGGCACAAGGATTCGCACTGGCGACCCTGTTGTTCCTCGTCACTGCGGCCGTCGTCGTCGCGACCGACAGCCCGTCAGGTGGTCAGTGATGCGGCTCGAGGTCGACGACGTCACGGTCACCTTCGGCGATCGCACCGTGCTCGACCGCGTCTCGCTGGCGATCGAGGACGAGGTGGTCGCACTGCTCGGTCCGTCGGGCTCCGGGAAGAGCACCCTGCTCACGGTGATCGCCGGTCTGCTCGTCCCCGATCGGGGCACCGTGCACCTCGACGGGCGTGACCTCTCGCAGGTGCCGCCGCACCGGCGCGGTATCGGCATGGTGTTCCAGGACCAGCAACTGTTCCCGCACCTCGACGTGTCGGCGAACGTCTCGTTCGGGCTGCGGATGCAGCGCCGGTCACGCGCCGAGGTCGACGGCCGTGTCGCCGAGATGCTGCACCTCGTCGACCTCGACGGGTTCGCCGGCCGCAGTGTCGGCGCCCTGAGCGGCGGTGAGGCGACCCGGGTGGCGCTCGCCCGCGCCCTCGCCCCCGCGCCGTCCGTGATGCTGCTCGACGAGCCGCTCACCGGCCTCGACCGCGACCTCCACGACCGCCTCGCCGACGACCTGCGGGCGATCCTGCGCGGGTCGACGGCGTTGTTGGTCACCCACGACCGCGACGAGGCCGAGCGGATCGCCGACCGGGTGGTTCGCCTCGACGACCTGACACACTCCGGGTCATGACGAGCTATCGAGTCCTCGAGATCGCGACCGTCGACACGTACGCGCTGCGGGGCTCGGTGCTGCGGCACGACACCCCGATCACCGCCGTCGAGTTTGCCGAGGACGACTGGGCAGGGGTCGTGCACCTCGGCGTCGTCGACGAGGACGCGCCACCAGCCGTGCTCGTCGCGACGTCGACATGGGTGCCACGACCCTTCCACGACCCCGTCACGCTCGAGGTCACCGACTCGGCAGTGCAACTGCGCGGCATGGCGACCGACCGATCGCTGCAGGGTCGCGGCATCGGCGGCATGCTCATCGACGAAGCGGTCACACGCATGCGAGCAGCGGGATTCGCCGTTGCGTGGGCACGGGCCCGCGACGCGGCGCTCGTGTTCTACGCACGCCACGGGTTCGAGGCGCGCGGCGACGGCTTCGTGGACGAGGGCACCCAGTTGCCGCACCATGTCGTCGTTTGCCACCTCTGACCCGGCCGTGCACACACCCGGACGTGGTACCCGACCCTGACGTCCGGCGCCGTGCCGACCTGGTTCGACGCATCGCAGGTCGGCTGCGCACCATCGACATCGCAGGCGTCCAGCGCGTCGCTGGAGACGCAACCTGGACTGGACCCGTGGCCCAGGCATTCGCGCTGCGGGTCGCCTCGCACCGACGCGCGCTCGACGACTGCGCTGATGCGCTCGCCGCACGCGCCCGCCAGTGGGATGCGATCGGTTGAGACCGTGCTCGGCTGGGATCCTGCCCTCCTTGCAGCACTGCGCAGTCGGGCCCACGACGTGCTCACCGACCTCCAGTCGCTCTCCGGCACCGTGTCGTTCCTGCACGACGTCGAACCCGTGCTCGGCGATGCCGACCTGCTCCTGCGCCGACTCGCTGCCGAGTGGGAGCACGACTTGCTGCCCTCGGTGTACCGCGTGCTCGGCAGCACGTTCGCCGAACATGCAGTGCACGTGATCGACGAGTGGCGGCGCACCGCACCGCCGACCGAGGGGCTCGACCACCGTCCCAACCCGGCGGACGACGTGTTCGCCGCGATGCTCGAGCACCCCGACGACCCATCCGCCGCTGCGGCATTCATGCTGCGCGCGGCTGACGATCCGTCGCTGCTGTTCGACACCGCAGCCGATCCGCTCCTCGCCCAGGGAGTTGCCCTCAGGGGCACTGCAGCGCTCGCTGCCGCCGACGCAGAACGAGTGGTGTCGCGCCTCATCGAGTGGTTCGGGCACTACGACCTGACGCACAACCCCGTCGACGAGTCGTACCAGCACGACTGGCGACCGTTCCTCGTGCAACTGGTGACGCCGTGGATGCTGCACTTCGCCCCACTGCACACCGGATGGCAGCTGACACCAGCCCGCCGCGCCGAACTGCTCGCGTTCGTGGTCAGCGACATCAACGCCCTCGAGCAACTGCTGTTCCGTGCCGGCGGTGCCGTGCGCGACATTGCCGACGCGCTTGCGCACGGGGCATCAGGCGTCGTCATGGCCGAGGTGCTCGGCTCGTACCTCGGACTCCTCGGCGGGCTCGCCGTCCATGTCCGCACCGCCAACGAAGCGGCCCGACTCGACGTGTGGCGTCGCATCTGGATCGTGGCATCGATGGCCGTGAGCGCGCTGGTGGGCGCATGCGGTGGCGGCACCGTGGTGTCGGCCACCGCGGATGCAACGGTCACGACGATGCAGCATCTGTCCGAGCCGTTTCGGCCACATCCTGACCGAGTCGCTGCTGACGCAGAGTACGCACAGCGCGCGTCGTTGCTGGTCGCTGCCGACGCCCTGGCGACGTCGATCGTCGAGCAGTGGCGACAGCACGGAATGATCCCGGCCGATCTCGATCCACCGCCGCGCCCGGATGCGGGTGCTACCGAACCGGTCACCGAGTACCTACGCGCCCTCTCGGCGTGGCGTGCACGACTCCCCGGCGGCGACGACGGCGAACTGGCTGCACGCTTCACCGCCGTCGTCTCCGCGGTGCTCGGACCCGAAGAGGCAGGGCGGTCGACAGCTGACCTCGTCAGGTGAGCCGCGTCAGGGCACCGGGACGACGGTCGACACCAGCGTCTCCGACGCGTCGTCGAACGACACGATGACGTCCAGCGACCAGTCGCCCGACTCGGTGAACGTGACTGTTCCGCTGAAGTGATCGGGCCCCTCGCGAACCACGGTGACGGGGGCGTCGACGATGCCGGCTGCGTCGAGCGAGACGCGCGCAGCGAGATCGGCGACCGGCGCGAGCGCACCGCCCGGTGGGGTGACCACGACGTGAATCTCGTTCGAGCCGACCGACCCCGGC
>JBMSSR010000008.1:0-21954 GCA_049424465.1 Ilumatobacteraceae bacterium | reverse complement strand
TCAAGGCCGCCCAGTACGTCGCCGCCCACCCGGGCGAGGTCTGCCCGGCCAAGTGGGAAGAGGGCGACGACACGCTCGCCCCGTCGCTCGACCTCGTCGGGAAGCTCTGAGCCATGCTCGACCCGCAGCTCACCGCCCAGCTCCGCACGCACCTTGCGTCGGTCACGATGCCCGTCGAACTCGTCGCCTCGATCGACGGCTCCCCCAAGTCGGCCGAGATGGTCGGCCTCCTCGACGAGATCGCGGCACTGTCGCCGATGGTGACGGTACGGCGCGACGGTGATGCCACACGTCGGCCCTCGTTCGCCATCGAGCGACGGGGGACCGACGTGCGGGTCGAGTTCGCCGGCATCCCACTCGGTCATGAGTTCACGTCACTGGTGCTCGCGCTGCTGCACGTCGGCGGTCGGGCACCGAAGATCACGGACGACGTGGCCGACCAGATCCGTGCACTGCCCGGCGGCACCTTCGAGACCTTCTTCTCCCTCTCGTGCCAGAACTGTCCCGATGTGGTGCAGGCACTCAACGTGATGAGCGTCCTCAACCCACGCATCCGTCACACCTCGATCGACGGCGCACTGTTCCGCGACGAGGTCGAGCAACGGAGTGTCATGGCGGTGCCGAGCGTGTTCCGGGACGGCCAGCCGTTCACGTCAGGCCGCTCGTCCATCGAGCAGCTCATTGCGCTGCTCGACTCGGGTGCGGCCGAGCGCAGTGCAGCCGAGATCGGCGCCAAGAACACCTTCGACGTGCTGGTCGTCGGCGGTGGACCTGCTGGCGCGGCGGCGGCGGTGTACGCGGCCCGCAAGGGCATCCGCACGGGCCTCGTCGCCGAGCGGTTCGGGGGCCAGGTGCTCGACACGATGGGCATCGAGAACCTCATCTCCGTCCCGCACACCGAGGGCCCCAAGTTGGCCGTCGCGCTCGAGCAGCACGTCGCCGAGTACGACGTCGACGTCATGAATCTGCAGCGCGCGACCCAACTGGTGCCCGCCGCCGAGCCCGGTGGGCCCATCGAGGTCCACCTCGAGAGCGGTGCCACCCTGCGCTCCCGCTCGGTCATCGTCAGCACCGGTGCCCGCTGGCGCACGATGAACGTGCCCGGTGAGGCCGAGTACCGCAACAAGGGCGTCACGTTCTGCCCACACTGTGACGGACCGCTGTTCAAGGGCAAGCGTGTCGCCGTCATCGGCGGCGGCAACAGCGGCGTCGAGGCGGCGATCGACCTCGCCGGCATCGTCGAGCACGTCACACTGCTCGAGTTCGCCTCGGCGCTGCGCGCCGACGAGGTCCTGCAGCGGGCGCTGCGCAACCTGCCCAACGTCGAGGTCATCACCGATGCCCGCACGACCGAGGTGCGCGGTGACGGCGCGAGGCTCACCACGCTGTCGTACGAGGATCGCACCGACGGCACCGTCCACGACCTCGACGTCGAGGGTGTGTTCGTGCAGATCGGGTTGTTGCCCAACACCGACTGGCTGGCTGGCACCATCGACCTGTCACCCCGCGGCGAGGTGGTCGTCGACGACCGCGGCGCCACCAACGTGGCCGGTGTGTTCGCTGCAGGCGACTGCACCACGACGCCGTACAAGCAGATCATCGTCGCGATGGGAACAGGCGCCACCGCGTCGCTCGCGGCGTTCGACCACCTCATCCGCACGGGCGAGTCGGCAATGGCCGGCGCTGTCGCCTGACCGCCGTACCATCAGCGACATGAACCTGCAGGACCTCCGCTACCTGGTCGCCCTCGCCGAGCACCGGCACTTCGGCCGGGCGGCGGAGGCCTGCTTCGTCAGCCAACCCACCCTGTCGACCCAGTTGCGCAAGCTCGAGAAGGAACTCGGCGTCGAGCTCGTCGAACGCAACCCGCGTCGCGTGATGCTCACCGACATCGGCACGCAGATCGCCGACCGTGCCCGCACCGTCATCCGCGAGGCTGACGGCATCGGCGAGCTCGCACGGCAGGCCCGCGACCCGGCGACCGGCAGCCTGCGCATCGGCCTGTTCCCGACGCTCGGGCCATACGTGCTGCCGCACGTCGTGCCCTCGCTGCACCGCACGTTCCCCGACCTCGAGCTGCTGCTGGTCGAGGAGAAGACCGAGTCGGTGCTCCACCGCTTGCGCGACGGCTCGCTCGACGTGGGCGTACTGGCCATGCCGGTGCATGACGAGTCATTGCACGAGGAGCCGCTGTTCGAGGAGGATTTCGTGCTCGCGGTGCCGGCCGACCACCCCGCGGCCGACCACCCGCGCCCCGTCGACACGTCGATCCTCGATGGCGAATCGGTCCTGCTCCTCGACGACGGACATTGCCTGCGCGACCAGGCACTCAGCGTCTGCTCGCTCGCGGGCGCCACCGAGCGCTCGGGATTCCGGGCGACGAGCCTCGAGACCCTCCGGCAGATGGTCGCAGCCGGCGTGGGCGTGACGCTGCTCCCCCGTCTCGCCGTCTCGCCGCCGGTCGCCGCATCACCCGACGTCCACATCGTCGAGTTCACCGCACCGCGTCCCGCCCGGCGTATTGCCATGTACTGGCGTCGCTCGAGTCCGTTCCGCGCCTTCCTGCCGCAGGTCGCCGACCACTTCCGGGGCCTGCCGGGCGAGCTCGTGTCGCGCCTGTCGGTCTGAACCGGCGACGTGCCAGCACCGCACTCGAGGCCGGGCCTCAGGTGCGGTAGGCCACACCCGGCATCACGCACAGCTGCTCGTACAGCAGATTCGCACCGAGCAGCGCGGTGTTCCCCGAGGTGTCGTACACCGGTGCGACCTCGACGAGGTCGGCACCGACGAGCCTCAGGCCGCGACAGCCACGAATGATCTCGTAGCCCTGGATCGCGGTCAGCCCGGCGAACTCGGGCGTCCCTGTGCCCGGTGCGACCGACGGGTCGAGACCGTCGATGTCGAACGTCAGGTACACCGGCGCATCGCCCATCTGCTCGCGGACCTCGGCCATCAGCGGCGCCAGCGAGCGGTGCCAGCACTCGTCGGCGACGACCACCCGTCCGCCGATCGAGCGCACCCAGTCGAAATCGTCGGCCTCGTAACCGGTGCCGCGCAGGCCGATCTGCACGAGCCGGTCCGTCTGCACGAGTCCCTCCTCGACCGCACGGCGGACCCACGAGCCGTGGCTGATCGGTTCGCCGAACATGGCCTTGTTGACGTCGGCGTGGGCGTCGACATGCACGATGCCGACCGGACCGTGGACGGCTGCGATGGCCTGCAGGATCGGGTGGGTGACGGTGTGGTCGCCGCCGATGCCGATCGGGATCGCACCTGCCGCCAGCACACCGGCCACGAAGTCGCGGATGATGGGCACACAGGCCGGCGCGTTGAAGGTGTTGATGGCGACGTCGCCGATGTCACCGACGCGCAGGCTGTCGAAGGGCGCTGCCATCGTGGTCATGTGATACGGGCGCAAGAGGCACGACTCGGCACGGATGGCCCGCGGGCCGAAGCGCGCGCCGGGACGGTTGGACGTTCCGATGTCGAACGGGATGCCGTAGAACGCCACATCGAGTCCCACGGCGGCGGGCTGGGACGGCAACCGCATGAACGTGGCCGGACCGCCGAAACGGGGCATCTGATTGCCGCCGAGCGGCTGCGGGAACGAGGTGGCGTCGGTCATCGACGGCGCAACCTACTCGTCACCGCGCTGCGTCACGTCGACGCCCGCTGCGGCGGTGACCCAGTCCCACAGGTCGCGTCGCCGGGCCGGCGTGTCGGACCTCCTCGTCGACGGGAGTCGATGGATCGGCCGGCGGGCCCGGTCGAGCCAGAACCCACCCGTCGAGCGCGATGCTTCGTCGGCGACGCCGAGCCACACCACCGTGTCCGCGCCCTCGTCAGGTGTCCGCAGCAGCGGCCCCATCACCCGGCGGAACCGGGGCAGCGACTCGGCCACTCCGGGCGTGTCGGCCCACCCCGGGTGCATGGCGTGGAAGACGACGTCGGCGGGGGCACAGCGCTCGGCCCACATCTCGTTGAGCGTCACCTGGGCCCGCTTCGCCCGCGCGTACTGCTCGGAGCCGCGGTAGTCGTCACCCATCTGCAGCCGGCTGACGGTCAGCGGTGCCGCGTACATGCCACCCGATGACACCGTGATGACGCGGCCCGGCGCGGCGCGGCGGAGCGCCGGCAGCAGCAACGTCGTGAGCAGGAACGGACCGACCACCTGGCTCGCCACCGTCTGCTCGATCCCCTGGGCGCTGACTCGCCGGTCGGCCGTGAGCGCGCCCGCGTTGTGCACGAGCACGTCGAGACGGTCATGACGGGCGAGGAACTCGGCCGCCACACGGCGGACGTCGTCGAGGTTGCCAGTGTCGGCGACGAGCTGCTCGATCGGCCCGCTGCCCATGGAGCCGCCGTCGGCCGCCCGCAGTTCGTCACAGACCCGTGCGACCTTTGCGGCGTCGCGGCCGAGCAGCACCACCGTCGCGCCGCACCGGACGAACTGGGCTGCTGCCGCTCGACCGAGCCCCGACGTCGCGCCCGTGACCACGACCACCTTTCCGTCGAGACGATGACCGTCGAGCGCAGTCCAGCCCGCGACGCGTCGCCGCACCGCGGGACCGAGACGGGTGAAGGACGTCACGACCGGCACCTCGATGACCTGGTCGATCAGCCGACCGATGGCACTGGCTCGTTCGCTCATGTGGTCACGCTACGTGCCCCACTGTCGACGTGTCGACGCGTGGCCGCGACGCCGACCCGCGTCACTCGGACGGCTCGGCGGCGTCCGCGGGGGACGCAGCACCCTCTGTGCCCGGCACCTCGTCGTCGGCCTCGGCGACGGATGCCGCTGCTGCGGGGGCCCACGACGGAGGGGCCCCGGTCTCGAGCTCGATGACCCGCGCCTTGGCGGTACGCCACGCCGCCTCAGCAGCCGCGACCGCCGCACCCGTCGCGGACCGCACGCCGGCGATCGCTGTCCGGAGCTCGAGGCGGGCGGCGGCCAGGGCCGCAGCGTGGTCGGCACGCTGCTGGGCCTCGGCCCGCGCGGACGCAGCGCGTTGCTCGGCAGCAGCGCGCTGCTCGCGCTCGCGCCGGGCGGTGTCCTTCAGCGCGGCGGCAAACCGTTCGACATCGCTCGCGCCCGTGCTCGGGGCGGCAGCGGCAGGGGTGAACGGCTGGTCGCGATGGCGTCGACGGCTCGGCACGCCCGCGACGATAGTCGCGCCCGGTACGCCAGCGATCAGGGGGTTGGCCCGAGCAGCGTACGCAGTCGGCTCTCGACGTCCTCGCGGTTGAGGTAGCCGCCGCACACGCGCCGCTCGCCCGTGTACGCAGTCCGCCCGTGCAGCACGCGCCAGTTGTCGACGAGCAGCGCCTCGCCCGGCTGCAGCACGTGGCGCCACTGCATCGACGGCTCGTTGGCGACCTCGTCGAACAGGCGGACAGCATCGTAGAACGCCTCCATGTCCTGCTCGTCGAGCAGGAACGGCGCCCGGTCGTAATTGTTGAACGACACCTGGACGAGCCGACCGGTGTGGTCGTGGCGGAACGCCGGCCGCGTTGCCTGCAGGTCGGCACCGTCGGCGCGGAGCCGGCCCGGCACGGACAGCGTGCTGAGCAACTCGAACAGCTCGGGCGACTCGGACTCGAGCCGGCGGGCGATGGCGAAACCGTCGACGAGCGTGGTGTCGCCGCCGGTACCCGTCGCGCTGATGCAGTGCACCATGCGGTACCCGGGTGCATCGTGGCTGTAGGTGCCGTCCGTGTGACCGCGCAGTTCGGCGGTGGCCGGCACGCTGTCCCCCATCGCCAGGTCACCCGACGATTCCCAGAACGACCCCCACCGTGTCGTGCGCACGTACGCCGCACGGCGCAACAACTCTTCGGTCGCACCCGCGGTGGGCGGGGTGCCGTCGACGATGCAGAACCCGAACTGCGCCGTGCGGCCGAGCCACTGCGCGACACCCGCATCGCTGCGCATCACGTCGTTGTACGACACCGTGGGTGGCGACAGTGCTGCGCCGGTCCACATCGTGACCGGCAGGTCGAGCGACGCTCGCGGCACCCGCGGCTGGCGGTACGAGCGGAGGAACGACACCGGAAGGCGCGACTCGGGCTCGAGCACGTCCCATGTCACGATCAGATCGTCACCCTCGAACCTGGCGTCGAGACCACGGAGTCCACGCGGCACACGTGCGGTGAACACTGACCGCTGGTGGGTCACCGGGTGCAGTGACTCGTCGCCGTGGGCATGGTCTCGCAGCCACAGCCATGGATACCGGGTGACGAGACCGTCGGTCCAGGTGACCTCGAGCGAACGTTCGGTCGGTGCTATCGAGGTAATGGTGACCACGGCGGTGAGGGTACTCAAGCGCCTGACGACAGGTCGAAACGCACGACGTTGCCGTTGCTGACAGCGAGCCGGCCCGCACCATCGGACCACCACGCCGTGTCACCTGCATCGAGGCGAACCCGACCTGGGTCTCCGCCGCCTGACTCGACCGTGCACGACCCGTCGCGCACGTGCACGACGACGACGTCCGTCGATGGCGCGTCGAGGCACGGTTGCACGCACGCCCGGTACCGGTCGCGCCGCCACATCAGGTTGAGGTCGGTCGTGCTGCCACCGAGCAGCGCCGCCTCCACCGGTCGCTCGCCGCCGAACGCGACGAACGCGCCCGGGCGATCGAGCGTCTCCGACGAGGCGTCGTCGCTGAACCGCAACCGCACCCCGTCGCCGCGCAGCAGCATCAGGATGCGGTCGATCCCGACGAACTCGCTGAAGGGACCGTCAGCAGCGATGGTCGCGGCCGACAGTCGCCAGTCGAACGGCTCGGTACCGACCACCACGAGTTCGCGGGTGAGCCCGCCACCGTTGCGCCACGGCACCTCGACGGCGTCGGACCAGCGGACGACGTGAACGGTCAGAACCGCACCCGGCACACGCGCGGGCCGCGCACCTGCCCACCTGCCCACGTCACGCTGGTCGGGTCGACGAGCGAGAACTCGGGGATCCGCTCGAGCCACACCTGCAACGCGACCCGCAGTTCGAGCCGCGCGAGGTTCGAGCCGGCGCACCGGTGGATGCCGGCACCGAATGCGACATGGCGGTTGTGCTCGCGGTCCAGGATGACCTCGTCGGGTCGCTCGAACTGTCGTGGGTCGCGGTTTGCTGCGGGGAACGACAGCAGGATCCGGTCCCCCGCGTGCACCGGGCACCCCTCGAACTCGATGTCGCGCGAGGCGAGGCGGGCCATCGTGACCGGCGCGTAGGCCCGCAACAGTTCTTCGACCGCAGTCGGCCACAGCCCGGGCTCGGCCACGAGGCGGGCACAGTGCTCGGGGTGCTGGGCGAGGTGCCACAGTGAGGCACCGATCGACGACCACGTGGTGTCGATCCCGGCGACGAGCATCAGGTTGGCGACACCGTGCACGTACTCGACCGGCACCTTCTGTCCGTCGACCTCGGTTGCGAGCAGCGTCGTGATCAGGTCGTTCTCGCGCGGCGCGCGCTGGCGCTCGGTGATCTGCTCGGCGAGGTAGCGGAGGATGTTGTTGCGTGCCTCGAGCCGGGTCCTCGGGTCGACCTGCCCGGTCTCGAGCACGCCGCGCACCCAACCCGTGAACGTGTCGCTCATCTCGGGCGGGATGCCGAGCATTGCGGCGATGACACGCACCGGGATCTGCTGGGCGTAGTCGGCCGCAGCGTCGGCCTCGCCGGCATCGATGAACCCGTCGATGAGCGACTGGCAGAAACTGCGCGTGAGCGACTCGTACTGCGCCACCGCCTGCGGGGCGAAGAACGGCAGCACGAGCCGGCGGTGCCAGTGGTGCTCGGGCGGGTCGCTCGAGATCGGTGGCGCGCCCACGGCCGGGTACTCGTCGAACTCGAACTCGATCGGGTCGGTCGGCGTCACCAGCACGCTGCGTGACGTGAAGACGTCGTACTCCTGCGCCATCGCGACGACGTCCTCGTAGCGCGTCGGCATCCACGAGCCACCCCATCGGTCGGTGTGGGCGATCGGGCAGCCGGACTCCCGAATCTCCGACATCACCGGAAACGGGTCGAGGACGAACCGTGCGTCGAAGATGTCGTAGTCGGTGACGGGGTCGACCACCGGGCGCTCGTCACTCGCCATCAGGACTCCTCGAGGCGGATCGCCCGTTCGGGGCAATTGCCCTCGGCGCGACGCACCGCCGCCTCGAGTGCTGCGGGCACCTCTCCGCTGATGAGGACGATGGCGTTGCCGTACTCGTCGCTGCCGAAGACCTCCGGCGCAGCGATCGCACACATCTGGTGCCCGTGGCACGCCGAGTCGTCGACCGTCACCTTCATGGGAACACCTCCTCGATGCACCGGCAGCGCCGGCGACTAGCCCAGCACGGTACCGCTCGTGACGGCGAGGGCACGACGCCGCGAGAACGACGCCAGGTTGATGGCCCGTCCGGTGCGAGCGCCGGTGACGGTGACGGGGTCGAGGTCGTGGTCACGCCCCTCGGCCTCCGCCTCGATGATCGACCGCATGAAGATGCCCGCCATGGGTGCGTTCTTGAACTGGTTGCCGCTCGTCGCGCACGCCATGTAGTAGCCGGGCAGGTCGCTCTTGTCGTAGATCGGCACCCAGTCGTCGGAGACGTCGTACAGCGCCGCCAGACCGGTCGGGCGGTGCGGGACACCGAATTCGGGCACACGCCGCGCGACGCGCATCATCGCCGTCTCGAAGCGCTCGACGGTCGGGTACGGGTCGAAGTCGTCGGGGTCGTCGATCCAGTGCAACTCGTCGCATGCGGGTTCGAGGCTGCCGACCATCCACGTCCCACCGATCTGCGGCCGGAAGTACTGGCCGAGGTCGACATCGGCGACCGCCGGGAACCCGTCCTCGAGGCGCAGACCATCGGGTGCGACCACGCTGAACATCTCTTGGCGCAGCGGGCGGTGACCGACACGCATGCCGCCGGTGACGCCGGCGAGGCGGTTGATCCCGCCGCTGTGCGGTCCGCCGACGTTGACGACCACCGTCGCGCGCAGCACCTCGCCACCGGACAGGGTGACGCCGGCGACACGATCGCCCTGACGCTCGATGCCGACGACCTCGGTGTGGAACCGGAAGCGTGCCCCGTGCTGCTGCGCAGCGTGCGCCAGGTTGCGGGCCGCCAGCATCGGGTCGTCGATGAACCCCGAGGTGCGCTCGATGACTGCGGTCAGCTCGCCCGTGGCGTCGTCGACGAACGCCGGGTCGTCGATGCGCTTCGGCGGGTAGTAGGCGCCGAGGTCGACACCCGGCAGCAGGCGGGCGATGCCCTCGGTGTCGAGGACGTCGTACGCAATCCCGATCTCGTCCCACAACTCGCACGACCTGCTCACGGAGTCGCCCGGCGTGCGGAACATGAGCATGCCGGTCTGCACGAACCGCGCCATCCCATCGGGGTCGGTACCGCCGAGGTGGCCGGCCCAGTCGCTCCACCGCGCGGCCGCCTCCCACGCCGTCAGCACGGCGTCCCGCGTCGAGTAGCTGAAACGGATGAGCGACGCCGACGAACTCGTCGATCCGGCACCCGCAGCGGGACCCTTGTCCACCACCGTGACCGAGCGCCCGCTGCGGGCCAGCTCGAGGGCGACCGAACTGCCGATGACCCCGGCCCCGATGACGATGACGTCGGTGCTGTCGCTCATGGTGTCACGCTCCACGGTCGTTCCTGACCCGACAGTACTGCGAACGCCTCAGGCGATCACAGTGCCGACGAGGCTGCCGACCAGCATCGTGACGCCCATTGCTGCAACGCCACCGACGATCAGCCGCACGATCGACACTCGGCGCGACGAGCCACCCGCAGTGGCCCCGACGAAGCCCAGCACCGCGAGTGCCACGAGCGCGACCAGCAGCACGACCGGGATGCGCGACGACGTCGGGCTGACGAATGCGGCGATGAGCGGCACGACGGAGCCGACGGAGAACGCCGCCGCCGAACTGGCCGCAGCCTGTACCGGTCGGGCCAGGGTGTGCTCGGCGATGCCGAGCTCGTCGCGCAGGTGCGCACCGAGCGCATCGTGCGCAGTGAGCTCGACCGCGACCTGGCGGGCGAGTTCGGCCGAGAGCCCCTTGGACTGGTAGATGGCAGTGAGCTCGTCGAGTTCGTGATCGGCCTGATTGGCCAGCTCCCACTTCTCCTTGGCGATGTCGCCCTGCTCGCTGTCGCGCTGCGATGCCACCGAGACGTACTCGCCGAGACCCATCGACACCGCCCCGGCCACCATGGCCGAGACACCTGCGGTGAGCAGCGCCGTTCGGTCGGCATTCGCCGCCGCCACGCCGAGGAGCAGCGCTGCCGTCGAGATGATGCCGTCGTTCGCACCGAGCACCATGGCGCGCAGCCACCCCACTCGGTGGACGAAATGGCTCTCCTCGGTACGCATACGGCCACCCTACCGAGCACCCGCCCGCGGGCGGGTCCCGCCGTACGTCTGAAACGGCATCCGCACCGGTAGTACGGTGGGCCCATGCCCGGAGCGCTCATCCATCCGTTCGCCAAGCCCACCCGCGAGTCCTTCATCCCGATCGTCGGTGGCAACGGCGCCGTCGTCTACACCAAGGACGGCCGCGAACTGATCGACGGCATGGCCAGCCTCTGGTACTGCGCCATCGGTCACGGCCGCAAGGAGATGGCCGATGCCATCTCGCAGCAGGCCGCCACGCTCGAGGCGTACAGCATCTTCGACCCGTTCACCAACGAGCCCGCCGAGGCGCTCGCCGACCGGCTCCGCTCCCTCGGCCCGATCCCCGACGCCCGCATCTTCCTGACGTGCTCGGGCAGCGAGGCCATCGACACGGTCATGAAGCTGACCCGCATGGCGCACGTGCTCGCCGGCAACCCGCAGAAGAACGTCATCATCTCCCGCGGCCGCGGGTACCACGGCACCAACTACGGCGGCACGAGCGCCCAGGGCATTGCGCCCAACAAGGAGAACTTCGGTCCGTTCGTCGGTGGCGTCGAGCAGGTACCCGCCGACGACCTCGAGGCGCTCTCGGTCCTGATGTCGACCCGTGGCCACGAGATCGCGGCCGTCATCACCGAACCCGTGCAGGGCGCCGGGGGCATCCACCCGACGGACGCCGAGTACCTGCGCGGCCTGCGCCGCCTGTGCGACCAGCACGGTGCATTCCTCATCTTCGACGAGGTCATCACCGGGTTCGGGCGACTGGGCCAGTGGTTCGCCGCGCAGCACTACGGCGTCACCCCCGACCTCATCACGTTCGCGAAGGGTGTCTCGTCGGGCTACCAGCCGGTGGGCGGCGTGTTCCTCGGCCCCAAGGCCGTCGAGGCACTCGAGTCGAACCCCGACTTCTTCCTCCGGCACGGGTACACCTACTCAGGTCACCCGATCGCGTGTGCGGCGGCGCTGAAGAATCTCGAGATCATCGAGCGTGAGGGTCTGCTGCAGCGAGCGACCCACATGGGCGGCCGCCTGGCGGCGGGCCTGCGGGCCCTCGCCGACGACGGCGAGATCGACCACGTGCGCGGCCTCGGCGGCATGTGGGCGGCGAGCCTCCGTCCCGACCAGAACGCCGCCCTCGTGCGCGACCACATGCTCGAGCACTCGAACGTCATCTGCCGCGCGCTTGCCGACGGCCTGTGCTTCTGCCCGCCGCTGGTCACCACCGACGAACAGATCGACCGCATCGTCGACGCGTTGGCTTCCGCCCTCAAGGCGACGTCCTGACGCGGACTGCGTGGCGTCCCCGACGCTGCGCGTCGCACCGAACCATGCCACGCTGACGCCGTGGACGAGTTGCTGTTCAACCCGTTCGACCCCGCATTCAGGGCCGACCCGTACCCGTTCTACGACCGGCTGCGCACCGTCGACCCGGTCCATCGTTCTGCGTTCGGCAACGTCGTCCTCACCCGGTACGACGACATCGCCCGCACGCTGCGCGGCGCCGAGTTCGCCCGCGACGTCGAGGCCAACACCGAGCTCCGGGCCGACGACCCCCGGCGGGCACGGCGCGAACGCATGCGCCAGCGGATCGAGGACGGCACCGCCGCAAAGTCGATCCTCAACCTCGACCCACCCGACCACACGCGCCTTCGCCGGTTGGTGAGCCTCGCCTTCACGCCCACGGCGATCGAACGCCTGCGCCCACGTGTCACTGCACTCGTCGACACAGCACTCGACCGCGCTGACGACACCGGCACGATGGAGGTCGTCGAGGACCTTGCCTTCCCGGTGCCGTTCCAGGTGATCAGCGAGTTGCTCGACCTGCCCACCGACCGCAGCGACGACATCCGTGACTGGTCGATGGCGCTCACTGCATCACTCGAGCCCACCGCCGACGAGGCCACGCTCGATGCGTCCGAGCGGGCCGGTGCCGCGATGGGCGAGCTCCTCGCCGACGTGATCGCCCGCCGGCGTCGGCAGCCCGGCGACGACCTGCTGTCGGCACTGATCGCCGCCGAGGAGGCCGGTGACCGGCTGTCGGAGGCCGAGCTGCGCACCTTCGTCGTGCTGCTGTACGTGGCCGGTCACGAGACGACGGTCAACCTCATCGGCAACGGGCTGCTCGCACTGCTGCGCAACCCCGACGAGCTGCACCGCTGGTCCGCCGACCCGTCACTCGACGCGAACGCCGTCGACGAGCTCCTGCGCTACGACGGGCCGGTGCAGCACACGGTCCGTGTCCCGACGGTCGATGTCATGTACGGCGACGTGCCGGTCGCGAAGGGCAGCGTGGTGCTCACCGTGCTCGGGGCGGCCAACCACGACCCCGCAGTCTTCGACGAGCCGCACCGCCTCCGCCTCGACCGACCGACTGCGGGCCGCCACCTCGCCTTCGCCGCCGGTGTCCACTACTGCCTCGGCGCATCCCTGGCGCGGCTCGAGGCCGGCATTGCACTCTCGCGGTTGATCCGCCGCTTCCCTGACGTTGCGCTCGACGGCCAGGTCCGCTGGCGCGACCGTCTGACGATCAGGGGCGTGGACCGCCTGCCGATCGCAGTGCGCTGACCCGCAGCAGACGCCCCGGCCCGGCAACGACCGTCAGTCGTGGGCGAGCAGGTGGATGAGGCTGCTGGTGTCCCACCGACGGCCGCCGCGCGCAATGACCTGCGCGTAGAACTGATCGACGAGCGCCGTCATCGGCAGGCGCGCGCCGCTGCGGTTGGCCTCGGCGAGCACGATCGCCAGGTCCTTGCGCATCCACTCGACAGCGAAGCCGAAGTCGAACTCGTCGCGCACCATCGTGCGACCGCGGTTCTCGAGCTGCCAGCTCTGCGCCGCGCCGTACTTGACCGTCTCGATCACCTGCTCGGGGTCGAGCCCCGCACGCACCGCGAAGTTGAGGCCCTCGGCGAGGCCCTGCACGATGCCGGCGATGAGGATCTGGTTGACCATCTTGGTGAGCTGACCCGACCCGCACCCGCCCATCAGCGACGTCGCCTTTGCGTATGACGACATCACCGGCTGCGACAGCCGGTAGAACGCCTCGTCGTCGGTGCCGCACATGATCGTGAGCTGCCCGTTCTCTGCGCCTGCCTGCCCACCCGACACGGGAGCATCGACGAAGCCGGCGCCGAACTCGGCACACGCCTCGGAGAGCTCGCGCGCCACCTCGGCCGATGCCGTGGTGTGATCGACCAGCACCGTGCCGGCGCCGATGCCGGCGAGCGCCCCGTCGGGCCCGTAGACGACCTCGCGCACGTCGTTGTCGTTGCCGACGCACATCATCACGAACTCGGCACCCTCGGCTGCCTCGCGAGGCGTCGGTGCGGCGCGGTGGCCGTACAGCGCGACCCAGGCGAGGGCCTTCTCGGGAGTGCGGTTGTAGACAGTGACCTCGTGGCCGGCCTTGGCGAGGTGACGCGCCATCGGCGCGCCCATCACGCCGAGGCCGAGGAATGCGACGGTGCTCATGGCTGCACAGTCTTGCCGATGGAGGGGTCGCGACACAGCGACGCGGCGATCTCGTCGATGATCGAGGGCGGCGTCCGTGGGTGCATGAACACCAGACGGCCCACTGGTCGGCCCCTCCAGGTGGTCGGTGCGACGAATGCCACACCAGCAGCCAGCAGTTCGGCGGCCCACGACCGCCACTCCGCCGCGCCCCAGCCATCACGCTCGAACAGCACGACACCGAGGCTCGGACGCATCACCAGCTGCACCCCCGGCGTCGCAGCAAGACGGTCTGCGGCGAGCGCGGCGAGGTCGATACCCACGCGCACGGCGGCGGCGAGCGCATCGGTGCCGTGCACTGCCAGCATGAACCACAGCGGGAGCCCGGTGGCACGACGAGTCAGTTGGTACCCGTAGTCGCTCGGGTTCCACCCACCGCCGTCGCCGTGCAGCACGTCGATGTAGGGACCGTGCTGGGTGTGCACCGCCGCCGCCAGTTCGGGACGCCGGTAGAGCACGGCACCCGAGCCCTCGGGGGCGAACAGCCACTTGTGCGGGTCGACGATGATGCTGTCGGCGCGCTCGATGCCGGCGAACAGCGGCCGCATCTCGGGCACCGCCATCGCAGCGAGTCCGTACGCCCCGTCGACGTGCAGCCACGCTCCCACCTCCGCTGCCACATCTGCGACGCCGTCGAGGTCGTCGACCGCCCCGGCGTTGGTGCTGCCTGCCGCGGCGACCACGATGCCGACGTCCCGCCGGGAGCCGATCGCGGCCCTCAGGCCTGCTGCCGTGAGGCGGCCCGAGGCATCGGTCTCGACCACCACGACGTCGCGCCGATCGAGGATCCGAAGTGCCACATCGATGGACGCATGTGCAGTGTCACCCACCGCGACCGCGCGGCGATCACCCGCGGCCTCGCGCGCCACGGCGAGCGCCGACAGGTTGCTGATCGACCCACCGGTCATGAAGCAACCGCCCGCCGTCGGCGGCATGCCGATGAGGTCGGCGAGCCAGCGCATCGTCGCCTGCTCGGCCGCCACCGCACCGGCCGCCTCGAGCCAGCTCTCTGCACTGAAGGTCGCCGCGCCGACCATCGCGTCCATCCACACGCCGGCGGCGGCCGGCGAGACCGGGATGAACGCAAGGAAGCGCTCGCTGTCGAGGCCGAGGCAATTCGGCTCGACGTGCTCGAGATAGGTCCGCCAAGCCGCGTCGACACCGATGCCAGCGCTCGTGATCGACCGCGACACCGTGGTCACGAGGTCGGGCGGCGCCGACGAGGTGCCGAGCGGTGCGCTGGCGACCCGTGCCGCGATATGTGCCGACACCGTGCTGCCGAAGCCGTCCGGCAGCGCGTCGGGTCCGTGCAACGGTGCGCTCATGGGCATCGTCGCGTCACTCGGGGGTGACGTACGCCGCCGTGATGCCGCCGTCGATGATGAGCGACTGCCCCGTCATCCAACTGGACTCATCGCTCGCGAGGAAGAGCGCGCCGTTCGCGATCTCGGTGGGCTCGCCGAAACGCCCCATCGGAATGTGCACCAGACGGCGGTTGCGCTTCGCGTCGTCGCTCAGGAACTTGGCGAGCAGCGGGGTCATGATGGGTCCGGGGCACAGCGCGTTGCAGCGGATGCCCTGGCGGGCATAGATGACCGCGATCTCGCGAGTCATCGCCAGCACTGCACCCTTCGAGGCCGTGTACGCGACCTGCGGCGTCGCGGCGCCCATGTGTGCGACGAACGACGCCACGTTCACGATGCTGCCGCCACCGGACTGCTGCATTGCAGGGATGGCGTACTTGCAGCCCAGCATCGTCCCGAGCACGTTGATGTCCATCGTCTTCTGGTACGTCTCGACGCTGGTGGTGACGGGGTTGTCGTCGTCGCTGAGCATCACACCTGCGTTGTTGTAGAGCACGTGCAGGCCGCCGTACGTCTCGACGGCGAACGCGACGGCATTCTCGACCGACGACGGATCGGTGACGTCGCACCGCACGAACGATGCCTCGCCGCCCGCGGCGTCGATCGCCTCGACCGCCTCGTCGCCGTCGGTGATGTCGGCGATCACGACCGACGCGCCCTCCGCCGCGAACCGCTCGGCGCCGACGCGACCGAGACCCGATGATGCTCCGGTGATGAGGGCGACCTTGCCCGACAGACGACTCATGACGGTGGACGGTAGCCGACGCGACAGACTGCCCACCCATGAGCACGACATGGGTGGTCACCAGCTGGAACCTGCTCGGGTCCGAGCGTCCGGACATCACCGCAGTGGCGGCGCACCTCCGCTCGTTCGCCCCCGATGTCGTCGCCCTGCAGGAGGTCCGCCGGGCGCAGGCGCGACGGCTCGGTCGGGTGCTCGGCTGGCGGGTGGCATGGCGACGGAAGCACTACCCGTACTCCCCCGCGGTGTGGTGGCGCGCCGAGGGCCTGGCGCTGCTGACACCACACGCGCTCGACAGGGTCGAGCGCCACACGCTGTCGGTGGGCCACCCGATCTGGGTGTGGCGCCACCGAGTGATGGTCTCCGGTGTGGTCACCCGCACTGCGGCGGCCGGTGGCGGTGCACTGGCCGTGCACGACGTCCACCTGTCGAGCGACCATCGCGACGAGCGAGTCGACCAGGCGCGACGTGCCACTGCCTTTGCCCTCGGCGGGCGTGGTGCCGAGGTTGCCATGCACGTGTTGTGCGGCGACCTGAACGCGAACGACGAGCCAGCCGTCGTCGACGCAACGGCACCGCTGGGCGTGCGCGACCCGGGCGGGCCGTTCACGGTGAAGGCCGACCGCCCTGTGAAGCGGCTCGACTATGTGTTGGTACCCGTCGCCGCGAGGGACGTCGAGGTGACGACCCCGCAGGGCGGTGCCGACTGGCGCGCCCTCAGCGACCACCTACCCGTCACCACCCGGTTCACGATCTGACGCGTGACGCAGTCGGCGCCGTGCTCAGAACAGCGTCGGCTGCAGGGCGCGCACCAGTCGTGGTGTCCCCGGCCACGGCACGTAGTGGTCCATGAACGCCCACGACCGGCGATGGATCGCCGACGGCCCGTAGCCGAGCAGCGCCGTGCGGTGCACCGGACACGGGTAGCCCTTGTTGGTGTCGAACGACCACATCGGGCAATCGTGGGCATGGGCGCGCATCTCGCGGTCACGAGACACCTTGGCGAGGACGCTCGCCGCAGCGACCGGCAGGCAGTCACGGTCCGCCTTGACCCGCATCTCGACGTGCGGCACCGCGTCGCCCACGAAGTCCCACGACCCGTCCACCACGGCCGCGTCGGGCCTGACGCCCAATGCGTCGAGCGCACGGCGGGTCGCCAGCCGTTGGGCGGCTGCCATGCCCAGTTCGTCGCACTCGGCATGCGAGGCGGCACCGATCGCCCATGCGTCGCACCACTCGGCCACGCGGTCGAACAGTTGCTCGCGCTGCCGCTCGCTGAGCGCCTTCGAGTCGCGCACCCCGTTGACCCGTCGGTCACGTGGCAGCACTGCCGCACCCACCACGAGCGGTCCGGCCCACGCACCCTTGCCCACCTCGTCGATGCCGACGACGGTCTCGTGACCCGCAGCCCACAGCTCGTGCTCGATCGACCGGGTCGGCGCAGGTCCTGCCATCGCGGTCAGGCGAGCACGATCGACGGTGCGCCGTCGCGCACCTCGCCCACGACGGTCCAGCGATCGGTCAGCGAGGGCACCGCTGCCGGGTCGACCGCGGCGAGCAGCCCGCCCGACGTCTGCGGGTCGAAACAGAGCGCCTCGTTCTCGGCCGAGGTGATGCTGGTGCACCTGCCGACGACGTAGTCACGATTGCGCGGGTCGCCACCGGTACGAACACCGCGACGCGCTGCCTCGCGCGCTCCGGGGTACGCCGCAAGGAGATCACCGTGCAGCACCACGCTCACGTCACCGCGCTCGGCCATCTCCCACGAGTGACCGGCGAGCCCGTACCCGGTGACGTCGGTCGCGGCATGAACGGCGCTGCCGAGTGCGTGCAGGTCGTCGGCGGCCGCGCGGTTGATCGCGCGCATGCCGGCGATCGCCGCGGCCCGATCGGTCTCGGAGCCGCCGGCCAGTACCAGTCCGGTACCGAGCGGCTTGCTGAGCACGAGCGCGTCGCGCGGACGTGCACCGCCTTTGCGGAGCACGCGGTCGGGGTGGACGAGACCCTGGACGGCGAGGCCGAACACGGGCTCGGGGTTGCGGATGGTGTGGCCGCCGGCGACGGTGCCACCCGCCTCGGCCACCACTGCTGCAGCCGCCTCGAAGATCGCGGCAATGGCGTGGCGCGGGAAGTGCTCGGGGAACGCGGCGATGTTGACCGCGACCGCCACCCGTCCGCCCATCGCGAACACGTCACTGCACGCATTGGCTGCCGCGATCGCCCCGAAGTCAGCAGGGTCGTCGACGAGCGGCGGGAAGAAGTCGGTGGTCGTGACGAGCGCGAGGTCATCGGTGAGGCGGTAGATCGCCGCGTCGTCGAACGGCGCGAGCCCCACCAACAGCGACGGGTCACCTCCGTGCGGCACGTCACGCACCAGGTCGGCGAGCATCGACGCGCCCCACTTGGCCGCGCACCCGCCGCACGACGTCCACTCCGTCAGCCGCAGCGCCCCGTCAGCGCCACCATTCGATTCGCTGGGCTCCGGCGTCGGCACGTGGACAGCCTACGGTGTCACCATGATCGTGCTGGGCCCGTACTCGTTCTCCCTCGCCGATGCCGAGCGCGTCGTCGGCCAGTTCGACGCGCTGTGGGACGGCGTCACCGCACACCGCGATGCCGACGCCGTCAATCGGCTCGTGCCGACGTTCACCGGCGACCTCGCGGCCGACCTCGCGGCGGCGTGGCACGCGCTCCTCGCTGCGGGTCCGGCGCTTCGCACGTCGGGCCAACTCCCCGCGACCGCGGTGGGGCGCGTCGCAGCACTGCACGTCTCGGACGGTGGTGTGCCGAAGTCGGCCCGGGAGCACCTCGAGGTCAGCTGGTCGGGAGCTCGTGGCGACCGGCAGAACAGTCGCAAGCACCACGGCGCACCGTTCCAGGCACTGTGCCTGTGGAGCGGCGAGGTCATCGATGCGCTCGCCGCGGACGGCCACCCGATCGCACCGGGACTGGCCGGCGAGAACATCACCGTACGCGGCCTGCAGTGGGGCGACGTCCGTCCCGGCGTGCGGCTGCGCGTCGGCACCGTGCTGTGCGAGGTGTCCAGTTACGCAGTGCCGTGCCGTCATCTCGCGCAATGGTTCTCCGACGGTCGGTTCGACCGCATCCACCACGACAAGGGAACGGTCAGCCGCGTGTACGCCACCGTGCTCGAGCCGGGTGAGGTCTCGACCGGCGACGCCGTCGTACTCGAGCCACCGGCCACCTGAGCACCCGCTGACGCAGCGCGGCCACGCTGCTCATGCGGCAGGCGGCTCGGGCCACAGCGCCTCGCCGGTCGGTGCCGACGACGACCAGCCGGGCGCGACGACCGGCGCCGTGAGTGTGACCGGTTCGCCCTGCTGTTCCCAGAGCACGGCCGGTCGCGCGCCGTGCCACCGCACCGCGTACGAGAGGGTCGACGACGGCCCGGTCGGGATCGAATATGCCTCGAACGACGACCCCAGCCACTCGGCCGGGATGCCGAGCGGCAGCATCACACCACCAGCGACCATGTGCTGCTCGTGCCACGCCAGGCAACGCGCCGCGTCGGTCGGCGCCGAGGCGGGCAGCGGTGAGCCGTCACCGAGCGCGGCCACCGATGCGTCGAGGTCGCGGAGCGCACGCCGCTCGTCGGCGGCAGCGAAGACCACGCCCGCCGCGCGAAGCGCGGCGAGCACCGACCAGTCGGCGGCCCCGCGTCGCACGCTGTCGCGAAGCACGTGCTCGGTCGAGGCAGCGACGTCGGGCACCCACGCGTCGGGCCGCTCGCCCATTCGAACCAGTTGCCCCGCGCCGACGAGGAACCCGATCGGGTCGTCGTCGGGCGCAACTGGGCCACACAGCGCCAGCTCGCACCGCAGGCCGGCGAGATGCTCGCCGATGTCGGGATCGGGCAGCACGAATCGACCGGCACGGTCGACCACGGTGTTCCACCCACGGGCGACCCCGGCTGAGGTCGGCAGGTGTTCAGGCAGTTGACCGCGTCGAGCGGGGTGGCTCAGCGCGACGAGGAGCGAGGCACGATGGCCGACCGGGAACGCGACACTCCCGGCGGGCAGGTCGATGCCTTCGATGGGTGCCGACGGTGGACGGGGTGTCAGCAGGTCGCCATGTGTGAACGCGACCGCAACGGCACGCGGCGACTCGTTGCGCACCTCGACGATGGTCAGGCCACCGTGCTCGGGCACCGAATAGGCGACCTGCACGACGTCACCATCGGGGACCCGCACGCGGGTTTCGACGACTGCAGTGCCGTCGACGCGTCGCTGACGGACTGCAGGTTCGTGCTGCGGGCTGTGCCAGCGGTCGTCGGCCGCAATGTGCCAGTCGAGCACCGGCTGACCGCTGCGTGGCCCGCCGCCCCACGGCTCGATCGCCCCCCAGGGGGTGATCGAGGCGCGCCAACGCTGTCCGAGTACTCCGGTGGTGATCATTGTCGTCAGTCGTTCTCGCGCTTGTTCGTCCGCTGCATCAGCGCGCCCAGCGCGCTGCGCGCCGTACGCCCCTCGTGGCACACGGCCACCACCTGCTCGGTGATGGGCATCTCCACACCGTAGCGACGGGCGAGGTCGAGCACGCTGGGCGAGCTGAGGACACCCTCGGCGACGGTATTCGTGGATGCGATGACGTCGTCGATGGACTCGCCCCGACCGAGGCGCAGACCGACCGTGTGATTGCGGCTCTGGTGGGACGAGCACGTCGCGATCAGGTCACCCATCCCCGCCAGGCCGGCGAAGGTCGCTGCCGACCCGCCGAGCGCCATGCCGAGGCGGGTGATCTCGGCGAGACCGCGGGTGATGAGCGTCGCCTTCGAGTTGTCGCCGAACCCCATGCCCTCCGACATACCTGCGGCAATCGCGATGACGTTCTTCACCACGCCGCCGACCTCGCATCCGACGACGTCGTCGTTGGTGTAGACGCGCAGGGTGGGACGGCTGAAGATGCGCTGCAACTCGTGCGCGATGTCGCTGTCGTCGACCGCGACCACACTCGCCGCAGGCTGCCCCGACAGGATCTCCTTGGCGAGGTTCGGGCCGGTGAGTACTGCAACAGGGTGACCCGGCATCTCGTCGCGCGTCACCTCGCTCATGCGCTGCTGCGTGCCCCGTTCGAGCCCCTTGGTGAGGCTCACCACGGGCACCCACGCGCGCAGGTGGCGCGCCGCCTCGGCGGCGATCGAGCGGTAGCCCTGCGATGGCACCGCCATCACGAGGACATCGGCCGAGCCCACGGCGTCGGCCATCGACGCCGTCGCACGCAACTGTGACGAGAGCCCGAAACCCGGCAGGTAGTCGGGATTGACATGGTCGCGGTCGATGCGCTCGGCAAGCTCGGGGCGCCGCGCCCACAGCACCGTCGGGGTGTTGTCCGCAGCGAGCGACGCAATGGTGGTGCCCCATGACCCCGCACCGATGACCGCGACCGTGATCGCCATGGCCCCACCCTACGCCGACGCCTCTACGATGCCCGCGTGCTCGCCGCCGCCACGTCCTCGGTCAGGGTGCTGGTACCGGTGAAGTCGTTCGCCCTCGCCAAGGCCCGTCTCGCCAGTGTGCTGTCGCCCGACGACCGGCGCCGCCTGGCGATGTTCACCGCGGGGCGCGTCATCGGCGCCGCGGCCCCCCATGCGGTGCACGTCGTGTGCGACGACCGCGACGTGGCGGCGTGGGCCGAGGGTCTCGGCGCCGGCGTGGTGTGGTCGCCGGGAACAGGTCTCGACGGTGCGGTCCGCGGCGGGGTCGAGCACCTCGGCAAGCTCGGAGCAACACACGTCGTCGTGGCGCACGGCGACCTCGTGTGCGCCCGCTCGTTCGATCAGCTCGCGCTCGTCGATGCGGTCACCCTCGTCCCCGACGTGCGCGGCGATGGCACCAACGTCGCTGCGGTACCGGTCGGCGCCCACTTCCCGTTCGCGTACGGCCCGCGCTCGTTCGAGCGCCACCAGCGGATGACGCTCGAATTCGGGCTGC
>JBMSSR010000007.1:0-22182 GCA_049424465.1 Ilumatobacteraceae bacterium | reverse complement strand
CCCCCCCGCGCTTCCGAACTGACGGGATTCGTCAGAGATCGACGATGGTGCGGATGGTGCCGCAGCTGATCGAGAACGGGTTGTTGAGGTCGTTCCCGGTCGACTCGACCTTCCAGTAGTACGTGCCGTCGACCGTCAGGGCGAACGTCGTGTTGGCCGTCGACACCGACGCGGCGGTGTTGAGCGTCCACGACTGCAGTGCCGTGTTCGAGCAGTCAGCCGTGTCGTACAGCGAGAACGTCACCGTGTCGGTCACCAGACCGCCAGTCGCGAAGCCGGTCACGGTGATCGTGGCGTTCGGGTACACCCAGTCGGTGCCGGTCGCGGACGGCCGGGCCTTGGCCGGAGCAGCGACGCAGTCGGCCGGGTCCGAGTTCGGCTCTGCCGACGAGTAGGCACAGGTGTTGAGCAGCGATGCCGAGGCGGCACCGACGTCGGCCAGCTTGATGGTGCAGTACACGCGCGTGTCGGGATCGGCGTCGAGCACGAACGCCGGCGTGGCCGCCTTGTTCAGGTACCCACACGTCGTCTCGGCCGAGCGTGCCGAGCCCGACAGCACCGCACCGTTGGCACAGCGATCGGCGCGGACGTCCTTGCACGAGTAGAGCGTGCTCGACTGCGGGGTCGTGCTGTCGGCCGCACCGGTGACGGCACACATCGCGAAGTTGGCGAGACCGTTGTCGTTGCTGTCGAACAGGGTGCAGCCACCGAGGGTGTTGCCACCCTTGGTGACCACGTCGTCGAAGTTGAAGTACACGTCGACCTGCGTGGCCGACGCCTTCCAGCCCTGCTGAGTCAGGTCCTTCTGGCCGGGCACGTCGTCCATGCCCTGCACGTCGAGGACCGAGCCGTAGTACGAGGTGTCCGGGTACGCCGACGCCCCACCCACCAGCAAGGGTGTGGTGGCCAGCGCGACGGCAGCGGCGACCACGAGGCGGCGGCGACCACGGGTCAGCGTTGAGAAGCGGGTCTTCATTGGGGTCTCCCTGAGTCGTGATGATCGAGCGATCGGCGCCAAGAGTACGCAGGCAGACCAGACCGTCAAGCGATCGTCAATGAAATGTCGTGGGACGCGTCAGTTCGTCGCGTCAGCGCCGCGCGACATTGACCATCGACCGACGCCTACTTGACCGGTGCGGCGGAGTGCGGTGGACTGCCCCGATGCCGACCGATGACAACACCACCCTGCGCCTCGCCGCCCAGCAGTGGGTGCGCGACCACCGTGCCGACTGGTCTGCGTGGGCATCGACGATCTTCGACTTCGGCGAGACCGCGTGGCGCGAATACCGGTCAGCGGCCTGGTACGTCGACCTGTTGCGCGGCGAGGGATTCGACGTCGAGGTCGGCTCGGGCGGCATGCCGACGGCGTTCTGCGCGACCTGGTCGAACGGCGCCGGCCCCACCGTGCTCACCTACGCCGAGTACGACGCCGTCCCCGGCAACTGCCAGGCGCCGGTCACGCACCGGGCGCCCCGACCCGGGTTGTCGCGCTTCGCCGGTGGCCACACCGATCCGCACTCGTCGCTCGGCATCGGGTCCCTCGCCGGCACCCTCGCTGCGAAGCACGTCATGCAGCAGCACGGCATCGGTGGCACGCTGCGCCTGATGGGCGAGCCCGCCGAGAAGGTACGCGGCTCGAAGCCGATCCACGCTGCCCGCGGCTACTACTCGAACGTCGACGCCGTGCTGTCGTGGCACCCGTTCTACATGCTCCCCTACTGCAACACCTGTCGCTGGGACACGCACTGCGGCGCCTACTACGGAGTCATCTACGAGTTCCTGTGCGACTCGCCCGAGACATGGCTCGCCGACAGCGACTCGCCGATCGCTGCTGCGCACACTGCCGCACGCGCGCCGGGCGCCAACGATGCAGTCGTGGCGATGTACAGCCTCTCGAAGATGATGCGCGACCACATGCTGCCGCACACCGGCACGTGGACGATCAACGAGGTCATCCTCGCCTCCGGCCAGGCCACCGCCGACAACCTCGCCGCGCAGATGGCGAAGGTGATGTACTCGATGCGCGCACCGTCACTCGAGATGCTCGACCGCGCGCTCGCCGTGCTCGACAACAATGCAGCTGCTGCGGCTGCAGCGGCGCACTGCACGGTGAGGCGGCACTGGGTCGCCAAGTCCGCGCCGGGCCTCGCCAACCACGCCATGACACGCATCGCGTACCGCAACCTCGAGCTCGGCGGCCCGCCGCAGTGGGGCGCCGACGCGATCGCCGTGGCGCACGAGATCCAGCGCGAGCTCGGCCTCGAGGTGATCGATCGACCGTTCATCGACGAGATCGAGCAGCTGCTCGAGCCCGAGGAGGCCGAGCGCCGCGTGCGCGCCCAGCTGCCGTCGTGGCAGACCCACTACACGAGCGACGACTACACCGACATGACGTGGTTCGCGCCGAGTGTGCGCATGTACATCGGTCGTCCCGCCCTGCGCGGCCCGGCGGGCTTCACGTATCCCGACTGGGCGATGAATGCCCTCGGCGGTATCCCCGCCACGATAAACCCCACCATCGAGTGTGCCGCCCGCACGGTCGGCGCGACCATCGTCGACCTGCTCACCGACCCCGAGGGCCTCGCCGAGGCACGTCGCGAGTTCGAGCAACGAACTGGAGGTGGCGTCGGCGGCACCGACTGGCTCGCTCCCCTGTGCGACTACGACCCACCCATTCACCACCCGTGGCCCGAGTACGTCACCACCGCGCGCGGGTACGAGTGGTGGATCCCGGCCGACGACGTCGATCGCTCACTCGAACAACGCTGAGCGCCGTGCGAACCGCAGCGGTCGTCGCACCGCCACCCCGGCTCGCGGTGTGTGACAGCCTGTGTGCGTGACCCCGACCGACCTCTCGGCGACCGACCTCTCCCGCGCCGTGCACGACCGGACCCTGTCGTGCCGCGAGGTCATGGCCGCCCACCTCGACCGCATCGACGACCGGAACCCGGCCCACCACGCGATCGTCTCGCTGCGCGACCGCGACGAACTGCTCGCCGAGGCCGCCGTCTGCGACGACGAGCTGGCGGCCGGCTTCTCCCGCGGGTGGCTGCACGGGTTGCCGCTGGCTGTCAAGGACCTCGCCGAGACCAAGGGGCTGCGCACGACATCGGGGTCGCGGCTGTTCGCCGATCATGTCCCCACCGCCGACTGCCTCATGGTGCAGCGCATGCGTCGCGCGGGGTGCATCATCATCGGCAAGACCAATGTGCCCGAGTTCGGCCTCGGGTCGAACACGTACAACGACGTCTTCGGGGCGACGGGCAACGCCTACGACGCGTCGCGCACGGCAGGCGGTTCGAGCGGTGGCGCCGCCGTCGCACTCGCCACGCGGATGGTGCCCGTGGCGGACGGCAGCGACTACATGGGCTCGCTGCGCAACCCCGCGGGATGGAACAACGTGTTCGGGTTCCGGCCCAGCCAGGGCCGGGTTCCCTCGTGGCCGGCGCTCGACACGTACGTGTCACAGATGAGCACCGAGGGCCCGATGGGTCGCACGGTGCTCGACATGGCGATGCTCCTCGGCACGCAGTCGGGGCCGTCTCCGCTCGCCCCACTCGCGCTGGACAGCACGCTCGACGAGTTCGCCGACATCGACACTGCCCGCGCAACCCTTGACGGCGGCGTGCGCAGCAGCGGCGTGCAGGGTGTCCGGGTCGGGTGGCTCGGCGATCTCGACGGCCATCTCGCCACCGAACCCGGTGTCCTCGAGGCGTGCGAGTCAGGGCTGCGGCGACTCGAGTCGATCGGCTGTGTCGTCGAACCCACCCGACTGCCGGTCGACCTCGGTCGTGTCTGGGACGCATGGTTGGTGTGGCGGCACCACGCCATCGCCGGCAGTTTCGGTTCGGTCGTCGATGACCCCGCCCGCGCCGCGCTGATGAAGCCCGAACTGCGCTGGGAGATCGAGCGCGGCCTGACACTCACTGGTGCAGACCTCACCCGAGCAGCCAGAGTGCGCACCGCGTTCCACACTGCGATGGTCGAGGTGTTCTCGCGGTTCGACGTCGTGATCCTGCCCACCGCCCAGGTGTGGCCCTTCGACATCACCCAGCACTGGCCCGACCACATCGGCAGCCGGCACATGGACACGTACCACCGCTGGATGGAGACCACGATCTATGCCACGTTCGCCGGTCTGCCCGCCGCCAGCGTGCCCGTCGGGTTCTCCGCGGCCGACACCGCACCGGGCGTGCCGGCCGGCCTGTCGATGGGCATGCAGTTGATCGGTCCACCACGGGCCGACGTCGATGTCCTGGCCCTCGCCCACGCCTACGAGCGCACCATCGCCGACCTCGCCGTCGGCGCCGCCTGACGTACCCGGCCACCGCCCACCATCAGCGCGGACCGCGTCGCGTGCCCCGGCGGCCGGCGTGTGAGACTGCCCTCTCGTGGAGGACCGACGCTCGCTGCTCGAGGTGCTGGAGGCGATGCCCGACGGTGTCGTCATCGTGGCTGACGACGGCGAGATCCTGCTCGTCAACCGCGAGATGGAGCGCATGCTCGGCTACGAGCGCACGGAGATGCTCGGCCAGTCCGTCGACATGCTGCTGCCCGAGTCGTTGCGTGCCACGCACCTCCATCACCGTGCGTCGTTCAACGCCGCACCGAGACGCCGCGAGATGGGACGCGGCATGACGCTGGTCTCGCAGCGCGCAGACGGCTCGACGTTCCCCGTCGAGATCTCGCTCGCCCCCGCAGAAGTGGGCGGGCGGGCGGTGGTGATCGCCTCGGTCCGCGACGTCACCGCCAACCGCGAGGCCGACGCCGAGCTCGAGGCCGCACGCCAGCGCGTCCTGCTCGCCGAGGACCACGAACGCATCGCGCGGGACCTGCACGACACCGTGATCCAGCGCCTGTTCGCCACGGGGCTCACCCTCCAGAGCGTGTTGCCCACGGTGCCCGATACCGCCAAGGAGAAGATCGAACGCGTCCTCGACGACCAGGACGACGCGATCAAGGAACTGCGCACTGCGATCTTCGGCCTCGCCAGCAAGCGCAGTGCTGGACGCACCCTGCGCGTGGTCGTCAACGACCTCGTCGACGAATCGGCGCGGGTGCTCGGCTTCCGGCCCACCCTGCACTTCGTCGGTGTGCTCGACTCGATCGACGAGGCGATCAGCGCCGAGGTCGCTGCCGTCGCCCGCGAGTCACTCAGCAACGTGGCGCGCCACGCACGGGCCAAGAGGGTCGAGGTCGTGCTCCGCCACGAGGACGAGGTGCTCACCCTCACCGTCACCGACGACGGCGGCGGCATTCCGTCGAGCCACCGGCTCGGGAGCGGCCTGCTGAACATGCACGACCGGGCGGTGCGCCTCGGCGGCTCGTGCACCGTGTCGTCGGCTCAGCCACACGGCACCGTCGTGAGGTGGCAGGTTCCGCTCGAGGGCTGACGCCGACGGCACCCACACGCCGCGACGCAGCGGCGACGGTGCTCGATCAGTCGCGGTCGGTCGGTGGCTTGCGCCCGACGCCGGCCTTCACGGCGAACACTGCTGCCTCGGTGCGTCGGCTCATACCCAGCTTCATCAGCATGTTCGAGACGTAGTTCTTCACCGTCTTCTCGGCGAGGTGCAGTTCGTTGCCGATCTGCCGGTTGGTGGCACCCTCGGCGATGAGGTCGAGGATCCGCCGCTCCTGCGGGGTCAGCTTGGCGAGGCGCTCGTCCTCGTCGCTCGGGTTGCGCAGGCGGTGCAACACCTTGCTCGTGACCGTCGGGTCGAGCAGCGACTCGCCCTGTGCGACACGACGGATGGCCGTGACCAGGTCGTTGCCGCGGATCTGCTTCAGGACGTAGCCGGCAGCGCCCGCCATGATCGCCTCGAACAGTGCATCGTCGTCGCTGAACGACGTCAGCATGAGACACGCGATCTCGGGCATCGCACTGCGCACCTCGCGGCACACCTCGACCCCACTGCCGTCAGGAAGGCGCACGTCGAGTACCGCCACATCAGGACGCGTCGCCGGAATGCGGGCCAGGGCCTCGGCCGCGGTCGCTGCCTCGCCGACCACCTCGATGCCCTCGCCGGCCTCGAGCAGTTCGCGCACCCCGCGGCGGACGATCTCGTGGTCATCGAGGAGGAACACCTTCACGGTGGTGGGGGCACCGTCCGTCCGAGCCGCCGTCTGGTCCATCCCCAGAGTGTGCCACCCGCAGCCGACCTTCGCGAGACGTTGGCGGGCGACCCCCCTTACACTCCACCGACATGGAGACGCTCCGTGCCAACGACGTGTGCTGGTGCGGCAGTGGTCGCAAGTACAAGCGCTGCCACAAGCCGCTCGAGGGCCGGGTCCTGCAGGGTGTCATCAGCCCGATGCGGGCGGTGCCCGACCACATCGCGAAGCCGTCGTACGCCGCCACCGGAGAGCCCCGACGCTGGGCCGAGCCGCGCGTCAAGTCACCCGAGATCATCGAGCGCATGCGGCGCGCCGGCACGATGGCTGCCGAGATCCTCCGCCTCGCGGGCGAGATCGTCCGGCCCGGTCTGACGACCGACGAGATCGATGTGTTCGTGCACGAGGCCACCATCGAGCGTGGTGCCTACCCCAGCCCGCTCAACTATCACGGCTATCCCAAGAGCGTGTGCACCAGCGTCAACGAGGTCATCTGCCACGGCATCCCCGACAGCCGGCCGCTCGAGGACGGCGACATCATCAACATCGATGTCACCTGCTTCGTCGACGGGGTGCACGGTGACACCAACGCCACGTTCTTCGTCGGCGACGTCGACGACGAGAGTCGCCAGCTCGTCAGGGTCACCGAGGAATGCATGTGGCACGGCATCGAGGCAGTCCGTCCCGGTCGTCCGATCAGCGACATCGGCCGTGCCATCGAGCAGCACGCGAAGCAGCACCGCTACGGCGTGGTGCGCGCGTTCATCGGTCACGGCATCGGCGAGCAGTTCCACACCGACATCCAGGTCCTCCACTACTACGACGCCAAGGCGTCGATGGAGATGAAGCCGGGCATGACGTTCACCATCGAGCCGATGATCACGCTGGGCTCGTGGCAGCACAAGATGGTGTTCGACGACGACTGGACGGCCATCACCGCCGACGCCAAGCGCACTGCGCAGTACGAGCACATGGTGCTCGTCACCGACACCGGGGTCGAGGTGCTGACTGCGCCCGGTGCCGTGAGCCCGTCGGCGCCCTGGCGCCGCTGACCGACCACGGCGCGCCACCGACGACCGGCGGCCGACACCCGTGCACGCCCAGCAACCACTCGGGGTGTGACCACCCTCCGTGGCGCCATCGGGGCAGTCAGTGCGTCGTTCGTTCCGCATGGTGGTCCGTTCGGCTCATTCTGACCGTTCATCCTGTTCAAGAACGTCTGGTTGCCTACACTTTCGGTGTCAGTTCAGACGTCAATTGTCACTACCTGTAGCGTTCTTGATGCGAAGTAGACCCGTGGCGGTACGGGTCGAGTGCAGTGGGGGAACGGGCGCAACGGGGGAGGAGTACCGCGTGCGTGCCCGATCAGAAGCTCCTGCGAGGATCCTCGAGGCCGCCATCGCGGTCATCGAGGACGCGGGCGAAGTCGCCATCCGGGTGCACGACCTCGCAGGTGCGTGTGGCGTCACCGGTCCCATCCTCTACCGCGCCTACGGCAGTCGAGAGGGTCTCATCATCGCCGCCCAGGCCGAGCGCTACCGCCGCAGCACGGCCCACGACGTGACCGCCCTCGCCGAGGCGATCGACGCAGCCACCACCACGAACGAACTCCGCGCCGCACTCGACGCCGAACTGCGCACTGCGTTCGACTCCGACCGCGACCGTGACCGTCGCGTACGCGCCAACATCATCGGCAGCAGCATCACCCGACCCGAGCTGGCAGCAGCGATCGTCGACATCGACCGGTCACTCATCGACCGGGCCTCGATCGCGTGGGGTCACGCCCAGCGCCGCGGACTGCTGCGCACCGATGTCGACGCCACGGTGCTCGCGGCGTGGTGGTTCGCCCACCTCGACTGCCGTATCCACCTCGAACTGGCCCCCACGCGCCTCGATGGCGCCGCCTGGAACACGGTCGCCCGCGACGCCGCGCTCGCTGCGGTGTTCGGCCCCGTCGCCGACTGACTCCGCGGCACCAGCGCCGTCGCAGGGTGGCGGTCAGTACCGCGCCGGCAGAGGGATCGACGCCAGCAGCCGTGGTGACAGCCGCACCGAGCCGGCGCCCAGCCCACTGCCCGCCGCACAGCGGTGCACCCACTCGCTCGCCGCGGACGACGACAACACCGACATCACGCGATCCGGCTCGTTCGTCATGCAGGTGATGACCGGCACCATCGGCAACCACTCACCCGCCGCGTCGTGCACGGCCTCGATGCGCTTCGTCTGGTTGGCGATCAGGATCTTCGGCACGAGTCGCTGTGCCGCCCATCGCTGCAACGACGGCGACAACGCGTCGAGCGCGACCCGCGGGGCCAAATACCGCTGTCGCGCGAAGGTGACCGGACGCTCCCCCCAACGGCACACACCGGGATCGATGAGCCCGCTCGTGACGAGCGGTGGCCCGTCCCGGTCGTCGCCGACGGCGCCGACGAGCCCGTAGTACTGGTCGCGGAAGTCGGCGCGGAAGGTGGCAAGGTCGCCCAGCACCGGCCCCTCCGGTATCGCGGGCGCGCCGTCACCGAGCAACGGTGCCCAGCTCGAGCCGAAACCACCCGTCGGCATCGGCACCGGCTCGATCTCCGCGAAGGACGGCCCGTACGACCGGCGCACCACACCCTGTACCGCACCGACGTGCCACACGCCGGCCCAGACCCGCACCGAGGCGTCGAACATCAGTGTTGGTGACCACCACATCCATCGCAACGCCGCCTGCTCTCCCACCGCGGCACGGACCGACGCGGCGTCGCGTGACGACAACAGCGACTGCGGCAGCACCAGGCCGACACGTCCACCCGGTCGTGTGAGCCGCAGCGCGAGCGCGAGGAACTCGACCGCCGCGTCCGCATACGGGCCACCACCGAGTGATGACCGTCCGCCGCGGGTCGTCGCCGACGACAGCTGCGACAGGAACGGTGGGTTGCCGACGACGACGTCGAACTGCGCATCACCCCAGTCACGCCGAAGTGCATCGTCGTGCTCGAACGGCGTCGCCGGATCGATGTCGACACCGGTCTGCACCGGCAGACCCGTCGCGGCCAGGAAGCGACCGTCACCGCACGCCGGGTCGAGTACCGACCGCGCGCCGGGGAACACTGCCTCGCGCACGACGGCGTCGACCAGCTCGGGCGGTGTGTACCACGCGCCCCGCCGCTTGCGGTCGTCAGCGCGTTCGGAGCGGCTCACATCGCCAGCGTAGGGTGTCGCCGTGAACGGCGCCGTCGGCGACAGCGGTACCACTCCGTGGGAATCCGACCGGTACCTGCACTTCTCGCGCGACGAGTGGGCTGCGCTGCGCGCATCGACGCCACTCATGCTGCACGAGGCCGATCTGCGGTCGCTGCGCGGCATCAACGAACGCATCGACCTCGACGAGGTGGCGGCGGTGTACCTGCCACTCACCCGCCTCATCAACCTCTACGTCGCCGCGACACAACAGCTGCACACGGCGTCTGCGTCGTTCCTCGGTGCCACCGCGCCCAAGGTGCCGTACGTCGTGGGTATCGCCGGCAGCGTCGCCGTCGGCAAGAGCACGTTCGCGCGCATCCTGCAGGCGCTGCTCGGCCGGTGGCCCGACCACCCGTCGGTCGACCTCGTCACGACGGACGGGTTCCTGCACCCCAATCGAGTACTCGACGAGCGCGGCATCATGAACCGCAAGGGGTTCCCCGAGAGCTACGACACGCGGCGGCTGCTCCAGTTCCTCCGCGACGTCAAGAGCGGTGCACCGGAGGTGAGTGCACCGGTGTACAGCCACGTCGTCTACGACATCGTCGAGGGTGAGTCCATCACCGTGCGCCAGCCCGACATCGTGATCCTCGAGGGGCTCAACGTGCTGCAGGTGGGCGCCTTCGGGGACGGTGCCCCCACCGAGTTCGTCAGCGACTACTTCGACTTCAGCATCTACATCGACGCCGACGTCGACGACATCGAGGCGTGGTACGTGCAGCGGTTCCTCACGCTGCGCGACACGGTGTTCCAGAACCCCGACAGCTTCTTCCAGCACTACGCGCACCTCACCGAGCAGGAGGCCGTCGAGACGGCGCGACTGATCTGGCGAGAGATCAACGGGCGCAACCTGCGTGACAACATCCTGCCCACGCGGGGTCGTGCCAGCCTCCTCGTGCGCAAGGGCCGCGACCACCGCGTCACCGACGTCGGGCTTCGCCGCCTCTGAACGGCACACGTCCCCGTCGCGTGGCGGATCAGCGGTGCAGCGCGTTGAGGTAGTTGTAGACAGTGATGCGGCTGACGCCCATCGCATCCGCGACGTCCTCGACGGCACGGCGCAGGATGAACGCACCGCGATCGTCGAGCAACCGGATCGCCCGCTGCTTGTCCTCCCGCGAGAGCGACGGCAAACGACTGCCCAGCTCGCGCTCGACCTGTTCGATGAGTCGGTCGAGCGCGCCGTGCAGCGGCGCCGGGCGCACCGCCGCAACGACGTCGCCCTCCCACTGCAGCGGCAGGTCGCCGGGCTCGCGCTCGTCGGCCGGCACCAGGGTGGCGCCGAGCTGCTCGACGATCGGCTTGACCGCCATCACCAGTGGGTGGCGCGGCACCGGCTTCACGTCGACGTCCCGCCGAGCCGCTCGACGTGCAGGCTGACGTGCGTCGCCCCATTGGCCATCGCCGCCACGACGACCGCCGCAGTCAGGTCACCGACCTGGGCCTCGGGCACCGTGCACGTCGTGCCGAACGGACCGAAGTCGGCGGCCACGCCGAGTGCCTCGGCCGCGTCGACCGCAGCGCGGACGTGCTGGCCCGGGTTGCCCTCGGTGAACGGCTCGATGGTGAACTCGACCAGCAGCACGCTGCGATGGTAGCGACGCCGCAGTCCGACCGTGCCCGCGCCGTCGGTCAGCGAGTCCCCATCACGCGGAGCAGTTCGGTACTGCGTGCCACGCAGTCACCACCTGCCGCATCGAACGCCTGCACCAGCCGGGTGAGCGCCGTGCGGAACGTGTCGTTCCAGTCGTGTTCGAACCGGTCGCGCGCGGGGCCGGTCCACGCAGTTCCGGCCAGGCTCGACGAGACCGACGCGATCACCGCGTCGATGGCCGACATCTGCTGTCGCATCGTGCGACCGAGTGCCGCCAGCTGTTCGGGGTCTGCGCCGACGAGTGCCATCTCCGTGTGCCTCCTGTGGCGCGTCGCGTACCGTCGCGACGCTGTCGACGGCATGGGCACAGCGTCGCCCGTGCACCGGCAACACCGACCGGCTCGTCGAGCGACGTCAGAGGCTCAGCCCAGCATCGATCGCACGAGCGGCAGCACCAGCGCCACCGAGTCGGGAACGAACGGCGTGCGCACCACGTCGGCCAGCATCGCATCGAGGTCGGCCGCCGTCACCCAGCGCGCCTCCACCACCTCGCCGTCGTCGAACGAGACCGGTCCCTCGTGCACCACGACGTAGCACCGACCGAGCAGCGCCACGTCCGCATCCACGTACCGACCGCTGCCGAGTGGCGTCGGCTCGGCACCGTGCACACCGACCTCCTCGGCGACCTCGCGCACGGCGGCGGTGTCGTACGACTCGCCGGCCGACACGACACCGCCAACCGCCAGGTCCCACCGACCGGGCCAGATGTCCTTGTGGTCCGACCGCCGGTGCACCAGCACCCGGCGCGACGACACGCCGGTCGGCGGCGACACGACGGCGACGAACACCGCCCGGTGCTGCAGTCGGTGGGCGCGCATCGCTGCGCGAGTGACGGTGTCCACCACCCGGTCGTCGTCGTCCACGACGTCGACCCACTCGGTGGGCGGTTCCAGTGCGTCGGTCGTGTGCGATGGTCGCATCGCCGGATGCCTACCATTCGCACATGGATCTCTCCACCCTTCGCGACGAATCCCGTGACCTGCTCGACGAGACCGTCACACTCCGCAGGACGCTGCACCGCTGGCCCGAGCTCGGCAACGATCTGCCGATCACCAAGGGCCACGTGCTCGAGGCACTCGACGGACTCCCGCTGCACATCACCGAGCACGCCACCACCAGCGGCATCGCAGCCGTCCTCGACGGGGGACGACCCGGACCCACGGTCCTGCTGCGCGGCGACATGGATGCCCTCCCGCTGCACGAGGACACCGACCTCGACTTCGAGAGCGCGAGCGAGGGCTGCATGCATGCCTGTGGGCACGACACCCACACGGCGATGCTCGTCGGCGCCGCCAAGCTGCTGAGTGCGCGCCGTGCCGACATCCCGGGCCGCGTGCTGTTCATGTTCCAGCCCGGCGAGGAGGGGTATGCCGGCGCGAAGTTCATGCTCGACGAGGGTCTGCTCGACCTGCCGGCCCGTGCCGACGGCACCGAGTCGCCGGTCACCGGCGCCTACGCCCGGCACATCCCCACCAACCTGCCCAGCGGATTCGTCGCGCCGAAGGGCAACTCGCTGATGGCGTCGTCCGACAGCATCGCCATCACGGTCACGGGTCGCGGCGGCCATGCCAGCCAGCCCCATGCAGCACTCGACCCCATCCCTGTGGCGTGCGAGATCGTGCAGGCGCTGCAGATGATGGTCACCCGCCAGATCGATGTGTTCGACCCCGCCGTCGTCACCGTGGCGCGCATCGTGGCCGGCACCACCACCAACATCATCCCCGAGACCGCCGAGATCCTCGGCACGGTGCGCGCCGTCAGCGAGCGCACGCGGCTGAAGGTGAAGGACGCGATCTCGCGCGTCGCCGAGGGCATCGCTGCCGCGCACGGCGCCACCGTCGAGGTGCACTACGACGACGGCTACCCGGTCACGGTCAACAACGCCGACTCGGCCGACTTCGCGCTCGGCGTCGCCGGCGAGATCGTCGGGACCGACGCCGCCATCCGGATGCCCAATCCCATCATGGGCGCCGAGGACTTCAGCTACGTCCTCGACCGCATCCCCGGCGCGATGATGTTCCTCGGCGGGACGCCGCACGACAAGAACCCGCTCACTGCGCCCGCCAACCACTCGAACCGGGTCGTGTTCGACGAGGCCGCGATGGTGAACGGTATTGCCGTGTACAGCGCCCTCGCGCTGTCACACCTCGACCGCTAGGCACGGTGCCGGCCGGCTCAGTCGGCCAGACGCAGTGTCACCAGCTCGAACGGCTGCAGCGTCAGCGACACGATGCCGTCCGCGACATCGAGCGGTTGCTGCGGCTCCTCGAGCGCGTTGCAGCGTGACGCCGACTCGATGCGCCGAGAGAGCGCTGCCGTCACCGGCGTCCGCGCCCCTGTCACCTCGGCGAGCCGCACCACCAGGTCACCCGACCCGTCGTCCGCGAGCTTCACGGCGCTGACATCGACTGCGTGGTGGTCGGCATGGACCACACGAACCGCCCACGAGTCGTCGGCCGCAACGCCCGCACCCGTACCGATGACGCGCAGCGGCACGTTGAGCGCCTCGGCCTCACGCACGACACTGCCGAGACCCGCGGCGTGCGGCAGCACCGACACCGTCACCGTGTGGCGGCCATGGTCCTGCTCGGGGTCGGGGTACTTCGCGGCGCGCAACAGGCTGACCGTCACGCCACCGTCGTGCAGGCCGTGACCCCACCGGCCGTCGTCGAGCACGGCGACACCCCAGTCGGCCTCGGAGAGGTCGACCCACCGGTGGGCGCACACCTCGAACTTGGCGGCATCCCACGAGGTGCTTGCGTGGGTCGGCCGCATCACGTGCCCGTACTGGATACCGCACGCTGCCTCGCGGGTCCGCACCGCCAGCGGCACGTCGAGCGTGAGGAGCTGTTCATCCTCGTGCCACTCGATGTCGAACGACAGGTCGACGCGGGGCGAGCCGGCGCGCACGGTGAGGTCCTGCACCATCGTCGACCGACCGAACGAGCGCCGCACCCGCAGTGTGGCGACCAGTGGTCCGGCGTCGACGACCTCGATCGACTCGACCGTGCCGACCTCGCGGCCGATCTCGCGGCCCAGCCCGCGCGTCCAGGCCTCGAGGTCCCATGCGTCGTACTCGACCGGATGGTCGGGCGCGAGCCACACCGACACGGTCCGACCCTCCGGCAGCAGTTCGCGACCGGCACGCACGTCGATGATCGACGTGATCGCACCGTCGAGCGACCAGTGCACCGCGACCGACGAGTTGGCGAACGAGTGCTCGGTGACCGTGACCCGGTCGTCGATCGCCGCCACGACGAGCGGCGAGGTGGCGAGGCCTGCAGCATTCACTGCGACCGCAACCGACCCGTCGTGGAGTCGCTGGCCCGCCGATGCCCCGACCGCGCCCGACGCGACCGTGTCGGCCGTGACCGGTACCACCTCGAGACGGGCGAACGCACCGGCGTTCGCGACTGTCGGCCCGGGCGCGAGTGCAGACAGGGCCTCGCTGACGAGCGACTCGAGTCGCAACGCGATGCGCTCGTGCTCGCGCTCGGCATCCTCGTGCACCCAGGTGATCGACGAACCGGGGAGGATGTCGTGGAACTGCTGCACGAGCACGTCCTTCCACAGACGGTCGAGTGCTGCGGCCGTCTCACGTTCGGCCGTCGGCGACACCACCCCACACCGGGTCGCCGTGGCCCACCACAGTTCGGCCTCGCGCAACAACCGCTCGCACCGCCGGTTGCCCACCTTGGTGCGCGTCTGGCTGGTGAGCGTGCCGCGGTGCATCTCGAAGTACAGCTCGCCGTCCCACACCGGCACCGGTGCACCGGCAGCCACCTCGGACTCGACGCGCTCGAAGAACTCGTCGGTCGTCCCCAGCGTCAGGCGCGGTGCACCCTCGAGGTCGACGAACCGTCGCGACCGCTCGATCATCTCGCGGGTCGGCCCACCACCGCCGTTGCCGTGGCCGAAGGGCATGAGCGACCAGTCGCTCCACCCGTGCTCCTTGAAGTTCTGCTCGCTGGCCACCATCTCCTCGCCGGTCACCATCGCGTTGTAGGTGTCGACGGGCGGGAAGTGGGTGAGCACCCGCGACCCGTCCAGCCCTGTCCACCAGAACGTGTGGTGCGGGAAGCGGTTCTGCTTGTTCCAGCTGAGCTTCTGGGTGACGAACCGCGCCGCGCCGCCCGCACGGAAGATCTGCGGCAACGAGGCCGGATAGCCGAACACGTCGGGGATCCACACCTCGGCGCAGCGTCGCCCGAACTGCTCGTCGAACCAGCGCTGGCCGTGCACCATCTGGCGCACGATGCTCTCACCGCTCGGCAGGTTCATGTCGGCCTCGACCCACATGCCGCCCACGGGTTGCCACCCGCCGCTCGCCACTCGGTCGCGGATCTTCTCGAACAGCGCCGGGTACTGCGTCGCCATCCACTCGTACTGCGCTGCCTGTGAACAGACGAACCGGAACTCTGGATACGTGTCGATCATCCGCACTGCCGATGCAAAGGTGCGCGCGCACTTGCGCACGGTCTCGCGCATCGGCCACAGCCACGCCGAGTCGATGTGGGCGTGCCCGACACCGACCACACGGTGTGCACTGTCGCCGTTCCGGCGGGCGAGTGCCGGGGCAAGTGCAGCACGGGCGGACGGTGCCGTCGACGCAATCGTCGACGCCGACGTCAGGTCGACGAGGTCGAACGCCGACGTGAGCTGGCGCAGCAGTCGCTGTCGACGCGGCGACGACGCGGGCAGTGCCGCCATCAGGCCCAGCAGCACCTCGACGTCGAGCAACAGGTGGAACACGTCGGCCGACCGCAGGCCGAGTGACGCCTGGCGCAGCCGGTAGATCGGTGCGTCGCCGGCCGTGCGCAGCGAGCCCATGTTGCGGCCGCCGACCCGCATCGGGAACGCCGGGTTCGAGGCGGCCTCGACGAAGAGCTCGAGACGCCCTCCGCGCACCTCGTCGAGTGCGAACGCCGTACGCCGGGGATGAATGCCCTGCAGCGGCACACCGTCGCGCCACACCAGCCCCTCACTCTGGAACCCTGCCGAGTCGGGGTGGAACCCGAGGTCGATGACGGCCTCGACATCGGCCGCCGCCCATGCCTCGGGCACCTCGACGACGAGGTGCAACCACGTGGTGCCCCACGGACGGCCGAAGTGTGTGCCGACGCTGAGCGGCTGCCCCTCGCGAGCGAGGGCCTCGACCGCCTCGTCGAACGCGACGGGTTCACCCGGTGCCTCCCACGCCGTCACGCGCATCGGGATCAGGTCGGTGTACATCGCCGGCATGAGGCGCTCGCCGAGTTCGCGCCGGATGCGTCGTTCGAGCAACACCGAGTCGTCGTGCATGCGGCGAGCGTAGGTCGACCACGTCGATGCGCAGCACCGCGAGTACCGTCCATCGGGTGACCGACCGGACGCCGTCCAGCACTGGCGCACCCCGCCCGCTCAGCGGGGTTCGAGTCCTCGACCTCACGCGTGTCCTCGCCGGCCCGCATGCCGGGCGCATGCTGTGCGACCTCGGCGCCGAGGTCATCAAGGTCGAGCCACCCGACGGTGACATCACCCGCACCACGTCGCCGCGCGTCAACAGCATGTCGTCGTACTTCGCGCAGGCGAACACCGGCAAGCGCTGCCTCAGCATCGACCTCGACACCGACGACGGACGCGAGCTGCTGCTCGCACTCGTCGACGTCGCCGACGTCCTCATCGAGAACTATCGGCCCGGCGTGATGGACCGGCTCGGCATCGGGTCCACGGTGCTGCGCGACCGCAACCCGCGACTGATCGTCGCCAGTGTCAGCGGCTATGGGCAGACGGGACCCTGGGTGCACCGGCGCGCCTACGCACCCGTGGTCGGAGCGGAGTCGGGCTTCACCAAGTCGCAGGGCGACGCTCGCGGCGGTCAGTACGCCAACGACCCACACAGCCACGCCGACGTGTACACCGCCATCGAGTGCGCCAGCGCGGTGCTCGCCGCGCTGTACCAACGCGAACGAACCGGCCGTGGCGACTACATCGACGTCTCGATGGCCCAGACCATGCTGTACGTCAACGAGCACGCGCATGATGCGCTGTGGGACGGCGACGAACCGATCGGGCAGATCCGCAGCTTCCGCCCGATGGACTACCCCGTGCTCACGGCCGCCAATGGCGAGTCGGTGGTCGTGAGCGGCCACCCGGCCGAGAACCTGACGTTCGACTACTACATGCGGTCGATCGGTCGCGACGACCTCATCGGCGATCCACGGTTCGCCGACACCGCTGCCCGACTCGACCACCTCGACGACATCCAGCGGCTGCTGCACGACTGGGCATCGACCATGCCCGACGCGCAGTCCATCGAGGATGCGATGTCCCCCAACCGGCTGGCGGTCGGCACGCTGCGCTCGGTCGCCGACGTGTGCGACACGCCGTGGGGCACCGAACGCGAGGTGACCGTGCGCGTCAGCGACCGCGGCGGTGGCTCGATCCGCATCCCCAACGCGCCGTGGCGGTTCGCCGAGAGCGACGTCCGCGTCGAGGGTGAGCCCCGGTACCGGGGCGAGGACAACCGCGCCGTGCTGTCGCAGCTGCTCGGTCTCGATGACGAACGGCTCGACGACCTCGAGGCCCGCGGCATCATCTCGAGCCGACTCCCGCGACGCGCCTGACAGACTGACGCGGTGACCACCCGCGACGACGCACTCGCCCTCGACGCCTCCGACCCGCTCGCCCGGTTCCGCGACCGGTTCCACATCCCGAACCCCGCGGTCGTCTACCTCGACGGCAACTCGCTCGGAATGCCGCCGCGGCGCACGATCGAGCGGCTCACCGAGGTGTACGAGCAGGACTGGGCCACCGGGCTCATCCGCAGCTGGGACCACTGGATCGACCTGCCCCAACGCGTCGGCGACACGCTGGCCCCACTCATCGGCGCACGACCCGGTGAGGTCGTGGTGCACGACTCGACCACCGTCAACCTCTACCAACTGGTGCACGCTGCGCTCGCACTGCGCCCGCACCGTCGCGTCATCGCCGTGTCCGACCACGACTTCCCCACCGACCGCTACATCGTCGACGGCATCGCACGCGCCACCGGCCGAACCGTGCAGCACGGTCTCGACGACCTCGACCAGGTCGCCGTGGTCGTGCGGTCGGTCATCGACTACCGGACCGCCGAGCTGGTCGACGTCGCCGCCGAGACGGCCCGTGCGCGCGAGGCGGGTGCACTGGTGCTGTGGGACCTGTCGCACGCCGTGGGTGCCATCGCCATCGACCTCCACGCGTGCGGTGCCGAGCTCGCCGTCGGCTGCACCTACAAGTTCCTGAACGCCGGCCCAGGCGCCCCCGCGTTCTCGTGGGTCACCAGCGCGCTGCACCAGCAGATCGAGCAACCCATCTGGGGGTGGTTCGCCGCCGCCGACCAGTTCGCGATGGGCCCGACGTTCGAGCCACGACCCGACATCGGTCGACTGCTGGTGGGAACCCCCGGCGTCCTCGCCCTCACCGCCGCCGAGGTCGGCATCGCCCTGTCGGCCGAGGCCGGCATGCCCGCGATCCACGCCAAGGGGACCGCGCTCACGGCGTTCGCGCTCGACCTGTGCGACGAGCTGGGGCTGTCGAGCCCCACGCCCCGCGACCCGCGACGCCGCGGCAACCACGTCGCGATCGCGCACCGCGACGCCGCGCAGATCGTGCGCACGCTGGCGGCACGCGACATCCTCTTCGACTTCCGCGAGCCCGACCTCATCCGGGCCGGGTGCTCGCCGCTCACCACCCGGTTCGTCGACGTCTTCGACGGCCTGCAGGCAGTCGCCGACCTCACTCGCTGACGGTCCCGACGCTGGGTCAGCCCACCGGCTGCTGCGCCCACCATTCGTGCAGCCGCTGCACGACCACGTCCTCACCCAGCAGCCCCTCCTCGAGCCGCAGCTCGAGCAGGAACGCGAGGGCGCGGCCCACGTGTGGTCCGGGCGGCACACCCAACTCGGCCATCACCCGTACCCCGTCGATCTCGGCGCGGATCGCGGCGAGCTCCTCGGCGGCGGCGAGTTCGTCGATCCGCGACTCGAGCTCGTCCATCCGCTTGGCGAGCATCTGGGCCTTCTTCGGGTTGCGCGTCGTGCAGTCGCACCGGGTGAGCACATTCAGCTCGCGCAGCAGCGGGCCGGCATCGCGCACGTACCGGCGCACCGCCGAGTCGGTCCAGCCGAGGGTGTAGGTGTGCATCCGCAGGTGCAGCGCCACGAGCTCGGTGACCGCCTGGACATCGTCGGTGCTGTAACGCAGCGCCTCCATCCGCTTGCGCGTCATGCGCGCACCGACCGCGTCGTGGTGGTGGAACGTGACGCCGCGACCCTTCTGGTAGCCACGAGTGCGCGGCTTGCCGATGTCGTGGAACAGCGCAGCCAGTCGCGTCAGCCGGAAGTCGAACGGCGCCGGGTCGTCACCCGACCACGGCCGCACGTTCTCGACGACCGCCAACGTGTGCGTGAGCACGTCCTTGTGCGTGTGGATGGGGTCCTGCTCGAGGCGCATCGCCGGCAGCTCGGGCAGGAAGTGGTCGGCGAGCCCCGTGTCGATGACGAACCACAGTCCCGCCGAGGGATGCGGCACCGTGATGAGTTTGTCGAACTCGTCGCGGATGCGTTCGGCCGACACGATCTCGAGTCGCTCGGCCATCGTGCGCACCGCGTCGACCAGGCCGTCCTCGGGGGTGGCACCGAGACGAGCGATGAACCGCGCTGCACGCAGCATGCGCAACGGGTCGTCGGAGAAGCTCTCGTGCGGGCCGAGCGGCGTGCGCAGCACCCGCGCCGCAAGGTCGGCCGCGCCACCGAACGGGTCGACGAGCGTCGGCGAGTCGGAGGTCACCTCGAGGGCCATGGCGTTGATCGTGAAGTCGCGGCGCGACAGATCGGCATCGATCTGGTCGCTGAACTCGACCTCGGGCTTGCGCGAATCGGCCTGATACGCCTCGGCGCGGTGCGTGGTGATCTCGTACACCCGCTCTCGCCCGTCGACGACCGTCTTGGCACCGATCGTCCCGAACCGCTCACCCTGCGTCCACACGGCGTCGGCCCACCCACCCAGCAGCCGCTTGGTGTCGGCGGGCAGCGCATCGGTGGTGAAGTCGTAGTCGACTCGATCGAGGTGCTCGGGCTGGAGGTCCCCCGACAGCAGGTCACGCACCGTGCCGCCCACCAGGTACAGGCGGTAGCCGGCCTCGCGGAAACGGGTGGCGAGCGGCCGCACCTCGTCGAGCACCGCCGTGAAACGCGGCGGGATCACAACAGGCCTTCGAGTTCCCAGTGCTCGCGGACGCGTGCGATGGCGCCGTTGCCGGGCCCGTCGGACGTGGGTGCCTCGAACGGCTCGCCCGTCTCACCGGCCAGCTCGCGGATCACGGTGGCCGCACCGAGGCCGAGGGCGTCGAGGTCGTAGCCGCCCTCGAGCATCACGAGGCGACGGCCGGCGGGCACGTACGACAGCACCCGCCGGGTGAGCGGTGCATAGTCGCCCGCCGACAGGCCCAACTCGGTGATCGGGTCGGACCGGTGGGCATCGAAGCCGGCCGACACGACCAGCCACGTCGGGCCGAAACGCTCGACCACCGGGGCGACGAGCGTGTCGAACGCGCGCAGGTAGACGTCTCCGGTCGCGCCGGGCGGCAGCGGCACGTTCATCGTGCACCCCTTCGCGGCACCCTCACCCAACTCGGTGAGCCACCCGGTACCGGGATACAGCGGCCACTGGTGGAAGCTGACGAACAACACGTTCGGATCGGCGTAGAACGCGTCCTGGGTGCCGTTGCCGTGGTGCGCGTCGAAGTCGAGGATCAGGACCCGCTCGCCCGCTGCGACCAGCGAGGCGGCGACGACGGCGACGTTGTTGACGAAGCAGAACCCCATCGACTCGGCTGGCGTCGCGTGGTGCCCGGGTGGGCGCACTGCACAGAACGCAGCGTCGCCGCGACCCTCGCGCAGCGCCTCGACGGCGGCGAGGCCGGCCCCTGCCGCGAACGTCGCCGCCCGCCACGAGCCGGGACTCGCATAGGTGTCGGGGTCGAGCCGGCCCCCGCCCATCAGGCAGATGTGTTCGATGCGGTCGAGGTACGCCGCCGGGTGCACCCGCTCGAGGTCGGCCCTCGAGGCGGCGACCGGCACCAGCGGGACGAGTGCCTCTCCCAGACCGGCGCGCGCCACACCGTCGACGACGGCGCCGAGCCGCTCGGGACGCTCGGGGTGCCGTGGGCCGGCGAGGTGCTCGAGGTAGCTCTCGTGTGTGGCGAACAGCACCGTCACGGGTTCGACGCTACCGTTCGAGCGATGGCGAACGGGGCCGAGTCGAGAGTGACGCCGCGTCACGACCCGTCGCTGGTGCTGCGTGGCGAGCACTGCACGGCGCGGGTCCGTCCGTGGTCGTTCCGCCCCGACACCGCACACCTCGTGATGGTGCAGCAGCAGTCGCCACCGACCGCCGCCGACCTCGAGCACTGGAGCCACCGCGTCGCGAGACTCGGCTACACCAAGGTCCGTACCAATGCGCTCGGCGAGTCGATGCGCCAGTTGGCCGAGTCGGCCGGCTTCCGCGAGGTACAGGAACTCGTGCTGCTCGAGCACCTGCAGCCCGGTGACGCGCCCATCCCCGCCCGTCTGACGCGGCGGCTCGCCCCGTCGGCGCACGACGTGGCGAGCGTCATCGACCAGCAGGCGTTCGGTCCCGAGTGGGCACTCGATCCCGGTGCGATCGACGACGTCTGCGGCGCGACACCGAGACACCGTGCGCGGTTCGTCGGCGGTGCGGGTGGCCAGATGGCGGGCTACGCGATCACCGGACGCGACGTCCGACAAGGATTCGTGCAGCGGCTCGCCGTCGCACCCGACCAGCAGCGCACCGGTGTCGGCCGGGCCCTCGTGCTCGACGCGCTGCGATGGCTCGCGTTCTGGCGTGTCCGACGGGTGCTCGTCAACACCGCGGTCGACAACCACGCGGCACTCGAGCTGTACCTCAGCGTCGGCTTCACCCCGCTCGCCGAGCGCCTCCGCGTCCTCGAACGAGCACTCGCGTGACCGCCTCCACCTCGTCCGTTCGCCGCCGGGTGCGACGGGGCGCCACCGCCGCCGCGCTCGCCGCCGCCACCCTCGCCACGACGGCAGCGGCTGCTGCCGCGACACCCACCGCGCCGGCAGCGGGTGCTCCCGGACGCCTCGAGCTCGTGTCGCTCTCGTTCGACGTCGCCGCCAACGGTGGTC
>JBMSSR010000006.1:0-22854 GCA_049424465.1 Ilumatobacteraceae bacterium | reverse complement strand
CCCGGGTCTCCTTCTCGCCGGTGGTGAAGTACGTGCGCAGGCCGAGCAGGTGGTAGGCCGAGCGCACCATGCGGAACAGCGCACCCTCGCCGAGACCGAAGCCCTCGAGCATCTCGGCACGCTCGACCGGGTCGACGATTGACGCGGCCTCGGCCTCGAGCTGGACGCACATGCCGATGACTTCGACGTTGTCGCCAGCTGACTGGAACTCGGCGCGCACACGTGCCTCGACCTCGGGGATGCGGTCGAGTTCGTTCTCGCCGACGTTGACGACTGCGAGCACCGAGCGGTTGGTGAGCAGGAAGTACGGCGCGAGCTGCTCGCGCCACTCGGGCTTGAGGCCCGCCCGGTAGAGGGGGAGACCGGCGCTGAGCGCGTCGTACGCAGCCTGCAGCGCCTCCAGTTCGCCCGCCGCCGTCTTGTCGAGCTTGGCCTGGCGCTGTGCCTGGGTGAATCGCTTCTCGACCGTCTCGAGGTCGGCGAGTGCGAGTTCGATCTCGACGACGCGCAAGTGCTCGAGCGGGTCGCTGGGGCCGGGTACGTCGTCGTCGACGAACGCACGCAGCACGAACACGATGGCGTCGACCTCGCGGATGTTGGCGAGGAACTTGTTGCCGAGGCCCTCGCCCTTCGACGCGCCCTCGACGAGGCCGCCGATGTCGACCACCTGGACCGCGGCGTGGATGGTGCTCTTGGTCTTCGACATCACTGCGAGCCGGTCGAGCCGGTCGTCAGGCACCTTGGCGACACCGATGTTGGGGTCCTTGGTGGCGAAGGCGTAGGGGGCGGCGAGTGCGCCGCCACCGGTGAGGGCGTTGTAGAGCGAGCTCTTGCCTGCGTTGGGGAGGCCGACGAGGCCGAAGCGTTCCATACCGAGTGAGTGAGGCTACCTGCGGGCGGGCCGCGAGGCGGTGGTCCCGGTCGGGCAGCCCGCGGCTCGGTGGGTTGCCGGTCCCGGCGTCGGGGTGTGCCCACGGGGACATGACGCCTGGACGGTCGATGTGGTGCACGGTGACGGTGTCGGCGGTCGTGGTGGCAGCCGTCGTGCTGTCGCTGCCCTCGCCGAGCCCGGCCAACGCCGAGGTGCCCGCCAACTGTGTCGAGCACGTGCCGCTGGACGGGTCGGTCGACGTGCCCGGCGACCACCGCTGTGCCGGCCTCGCACTCGACTACTTCGTCGGCGGCGCCGAGCGCTCTCCGTCGCCGACGTGGGCGGGTCAGTGGCTGTTCACGGACGAGGACGGCGTGTACCGCACGGGCTGGTGCGTGTACCACCTCGGGCAGCACCCGCTGTCCGGCGAACTGTCGCACACCGTCGACCAGCGGTTCGCCAACGACCTCGACGGCCGAGAGGTGGCATACCTGACGTGGCGGTACCGCGACGCTGTCGATCCGCTCACCGTGGCCGCGCTGTGGGCGGTGTTCCACTACTACGCAGGCGATGCGGCCGGACCATTGCGGTCGGACTCGCCCGATGCGCCGCTCGTGCCCACGCTCGACGGCGTCGGCGTGTCGACCGGACGAGAGGACGTCGGTCGCCGTGCGATCGAACTCGTCGACGAGGCACGTCGCGTCGCCGGCGACACCGTGCCCGAGTGGCACCTCGACCTGACGGTCGCCGACGCGCCGACTCCCGCCGGGCGCGCGGTGACCGTCACCCTCGTGGCCGGCGAGGTGCCCATCGCCGGCCAGCCCATCTCCGTCCTCGTGAGCGGCAGTGACCTGCCACTGGCTGCCACCACGGGGCCGGACGGAACCGCCACGGTGGCGGTGCCACTCCTGCCCGGCACCGCCACCGTGGTGGCCACCACCGACACCCCCGGACCGGCCGTCGTCTACCGCGGCACCCCGGCGCAGCCGTCGCCACAGGGTGCCCAGCTGCTGGTCACCGCCGGCACCCCGGTGCCGCTGACGGTCTCGGCGGTGGTCGACGTGCCGGCGACCACGGTGACCGAGGTGCCGTCGGTGACGGTGGACGGAGCCGACGCTGCTGCCCCAGGGGGCGAGCGCACCCTGCCCGTGGCGGGTGGTTCGGCCGATCCACGGATCGCGGCGGTCGGCCTGGCGGCCCTCGTGGCGGGCGTGGGGCTGGTGGGCACGGTCCGCCGACCGCGTCGGCCCGGTCCGTTGGGGCCGCCCACGACCCGCCGATAGGGTTGCAGCCCTATGTCGAAGAAGACCAAGAAGCGCAAGGCCCGCATGCGCCGCAGCAAGGCCAACCACGGCAAGCGTCCCAACATGGGGCGTGGCTGACATCCCCGTGCCCCCTGCGCCCGCCACGCGGCGAGGCGACGACGCCGACCTCCTGCACGGCGTCGAGGTGCACGATCCGTACCGGTGGCTCGAGGACGGTTCCTCGGCCGAGGTCGCAGCGTGGGTCGCGGCCCACAACCATCGCACACGTGAGGCGCTCGATGCCCGGCCCGTGAGGGCACGGTGGCACGAGCGCCTCGCCGCGCTCACCGGTCTTCCCACCACCCTGTCGGTCCGCGTCGCGGGCGACCGACTGTTCACCCTCGAGCGCCCCGCTGGCGCCGACCAGTACGTGCTCTGCCTGCGCAGCGCCACTGACGCCGCCGCACCGCCGACGGTGCTCGTCGACCCAGCGGCGATGGCAGCCGACGCCGCCGTGGCGATCGACTGGTTCCACCCGTCGGCGGACGGTGGGCTCGTGGCGTACGGACTCAGCGAGGGCGGCACCGAGAACAGCCTGTTGCACGTGCTCGACGTGCGTACCGGCGAGGTCCTCGCCGACCGCATTCCCGACACCCGTGCGGCGTCGGTGGCGTGGCTGCCCGATGCAACCGGCTTCTGGTACGCCTGCTATCCGCCGGGCGACGAGTACCACCGGCACATCCGCTTCCACGTGCTCGGCACGCCGGCCGCCGACGATGTCGTGGTGTTCGACCGACGTCCGACACCCGAGGCCTGGCCCGACGTGTCGGTGTCGCGCGACGGTCGCTTCGTCGTGGTGCACCAGATGGCGGGCTGGACGCGCGTCGACGTGCACGTGCTCGACCGCGCGACGGGCGAGTGGACCGACGTGGTCGCCGGCATCGAGGCACAGTCGAGCTTTCACGTGCACGACGGTGTACTCGTCGGCGTCACCACCCGCGACGCTGCGAACGGACGCGTCGTGCGGATTGCGATCGACCAGCCCGACCAGTGGCACACCCTCGTGGCCGAGCGCGCTGACTCGGTGCTCGGCGCGTCGGCCGTCGCGGGCGATGACCTGCTCGTCGTCGCCAGCACGGTCGCGGTCGACCGCCTCGAGCGCTATCCGCTCGGCCTCGGCCTCGGCCTCGGCGGCGGCGAGTCGTCGCCATGCACCGGCACGGTCGATCTGGGTGTGGCATCCGTCGTGTCGCTCGATGCCGACACCGTTGCGGCAACTGGCTCCGGTACCGACGCAGCTGCGGTCTTCGTCGCCCGCGGCACGTTCGGCGCCCCGATCGACCTCTGGCGAGTCGTGCCGGGCACGGATGGCGGGTCGATGCTGCCGTGGGGCGACGCGGCCGATGCGACGGTGCTGCCCGACATCGCGGTACGGCAGCTGATGTACCCGTCGCTCGACGGGACGATGATCCCGATGTTCGTGGCGCACCGCAGCGACGTACAGCCCTCGGCGACGACGCCGCTGATCCTCACCGGCTACGGCGGCTTCGCCATCGCCGAGTCGCCGGTCTGGATGCCCAACCTGGCGGCATGGTGCGCTGAGGGTGGCGTGTACTGCGTCGCCGGCCTGCGCGGCGGCTACGAGTACGGCGATGCGTGGCACCGAGCCGGCCGACGCGCCAACAAGCAGCATGTGTTCGACGACTTCCATGCCGCCGCCGACTGGCTGGTGGACGAGGGCTTCACCAGCCGTCATCTGCTGGCGCTGCACGGCGGCAGCAATGGCGGGCTGCTGATGGGCGCGGCGATCACCCAGCGCCCCGACCTCGCGGCCGCAGTGTGGTGCGCGGTGCCGCTGCTCGACATGATCCGATTCCCGCAGTTCCTCATCGCTCGACTCTGGACCGACGAGTACGGCGATCCCGACGTCGCCGAGGAGTTCGGCTGGCTGCACGCGTACTCGCCCTACCACCGTGTCCGCCACGGTGAGCGCTATCCCGCAGTGCTGTTCACGACGGCCGAGGGTGACACGCGCGTCGATCCCTGCCATGCGCGCAAGATGGCCGCACGCATGATCGAGGCCGCTGCGGACCAGCACGTGCGGCCGGTGCTGCTGTGGCAGGCCGGCCGGGCCGGGCACGGTGTGGGCAAGCCGGCCAGCATGCGCGTGGCCGAGGGCGCCGACGTGCTGTCGTTCTTCTCGTGGCACCTCGGCCTCGACGGCTGAACGTGCTGCGGTGATCGCGGCGCGGCGGGAATCGACACCGGCGCGCACCACACGGTGCCCCGAACTCGGTCGCCGCACCCCCGTAGGATGACGGCCGTCATGTCGCGCTCTCATCGCTTCCTCGCCGTGGTGTTCGTCGCGATGCTGTCGATCGTGGGTATTGCGCGTTGGGTCGGTGGTTCGTCGGCCAGCGTGCAGGGCGCGCTGGTGTCGCCCACGGCATCGTCGTCCGGGTCGCCCGACACCTCACCGGCCGTCCCGGTCACCGTCCCTGCCCCCACACCGTGCGCGATCCCCGAGGCGCTGCAGGTGGGCTCGAGCGGCGACGCGGTGCAGTGCCTCGAGGCGTGGCTCGCCGCGGCGGGCTACCTGACGGTGCCACCCGACAACACCTTCGACACGGCGACCGAGGCAGCGGTGCGCGCGATGCAGGCAGCCGAGTTGCTGGCCGTGGACGGCATCGTCGGCAAGCAGACGGCGGCGGTCGTGGGCGAGTGGACCGGTCCCGAGGGCTCGCCGGAGATGGTCGACGCCGACTGCCCGTCGACACCGCACGCTGCGGTCGTCGACCGCGCCAACCAGCGCGGGGCGCTGTGCGAGAACGGTGTCATCACGGTTCGGTTCCCGATCACCAGCGCACAGAGCCAGCCCGACCCGGGCGAGTACGACGTCTACGCCAAGGACCTCGATGCCTCGAGCAACCTGTCGGGGCAGTACAGCACGATGACCCACTTCGTCGCGTTCACCCGCGGCAAGTACCAGGGCGCACGCATCGCGTTCCACAGCGTGCCCAAGTACAGCGACGGCAGCTGGGTGCAGCCGCTCGAGTCGGTGGGCACACCTGAGTACTTCGGCGCGTCGGCGGGATGTATCCGGGTGCTGCCCGACGATGCGGTGCGCATCTGGGACTGGTTGTCGATCGGCGACCTCGTCCACGTCATCTCCTGACCGCGGCCGTCGCACCAGCCCGGGCCGTGTGCGGAGTCAGTCGACGATGCCGTCGTCGGGGTCGTCGCCGCGCAGGAAGGCCTGACCCTCGGTGCACGTCTCGCGCACCGGGCACCACCGGCACGGGGCGCCGACCCGCTTCTCGGGCTCGCGCTCGCCGGTGGTCAGCTCGACGTGTCGGGCGATGCCCTCGAGCGTGCGCACGAGTGCTGCCTCGAGCAGTCCCTCGGTGACGTCCTCGACGTCTGCCTCGGCATAGTCGAGGTAGTAGGTGGCGAGCTTGCGCGGTGGCACGTCGTGGCGCAGGGTCTGCAGCAGCGCGTAGAAGCGCAGGTCGGCGCGGTGGTGCGGGGAGGTGCCGCCGGTCTTCAGGTCGATGATGAGCAGGCGGCTCTCGCGGCCTTGGGGTTTGCCGACCACGAGGTCGGCCTTGCCGCTGAACTCGATGGTGCCGGCGGGCTTCCAGCGGGCCGACGACTCGAGCACCGGGTGAGCAGCGGCGGGCAGGGGAGGGAAGTCCTGCAGGAACTTGGTGGTGCGGTCGACGGCGCGACTGCGCAGGTCGGCGCGACCCGCCTCGGTGAGCCCGGCGACGAAGTCGCCCTTGTGGCCGGTCTCGTCGGCGATGCGTGCGATGGCCTCGTCGACCACGTCGCCGGGCACCGGCTCGCCCCGCCAGTTGAGGGCGAGCTCGATGGCGCGGTGGGCGACGAAGCCGGCGGCGGTGGACGGCGTCCACTCGAAGTCGTCGCGCGGTGCGAGGTGCGACACCTCGCACCCGTGGACCTTGGCGAGGAACCCCTTGGTCACCCACCGCGACGCGCCCGCGCGGCGGCCCGACAGTTCGGCCACGGCGTCGATGGCCTCGGCCTTCAGCCGGGCGACGAAGGTCGGGTCGAACTCGAGCGGCTCGCCTCGCCGGGTGATGGCGAGCAGCCGCTGTTGGGTGGGGGTGAGGTCCGGGCCGTCGCTCATGTGGGCGACGTTACCCAGCGGGCGCGCGGGGGTTCGCGTGACACCCCTTTGTCATCATGCGGCCATGTCCTCCAACCAGACCGCTCTCGACTTCGCCCGTGCCGCCCGTGTCCTGGGGCACGAGGCGCGGGTCCGCGGTCTGGTGACCCCCAGCTTCCGGTGCCCGCCACGCATCGTCGGCGTGCAGCGGTCGCTGCGCCGTCACCGCACTGGCGCCGTGGTGTCGGTGCAGGTCAAGGACCGCCCGTGGATGGTGGTCGTGGGCGACATGATCGAGGGCGTGGTGGTGGCCAACCGACTCACGCCGCCCCAGTCAGACCGGCTGCGCACCGACCTGTGGGCGGCAGCGGTCGCCGGTGGTGTCGTCGCCGAGGTCGACGGCGTCCGCAAGGTGGCCTGAGCCGGGCTGGGTGACGAACTGCCGCGTGCGGCGCGCGTGGTGTCAGGCGGGGCGGTTGAAGTTGGCGTGCGCCAACAGCTTCCACTCGCCGTCCTCGTGCACGAACACGCTCAGGCGCGGCGCCTCGTCGCTGCCGAGCTGCTGACCGTTGGTCGACTCGTCGATCACCACCGACCACCGCACGGTCAGCAGGTCGCCCTGCTGCACTGCGGTCACCTCGTCGCCCAGCTCGAAAGTGTCGACCGTCGCGGGTGCGGCGAGGTACTCGTCGCGGTTCGCGCCACTGCCGTCGGCGCGCTGGATCTGGAACCCGTCAGCCAGGAAGTCGGCGAGCGCGTCGTGGTCGCCCGACTGCAGGATCGTCAGGAACTCGGTGGCCAGCTCGCGCCCGGTCGCGGCGGGGTCGGCGAGCGTCTCGGTGTCGCTGCTGCACGCCGAGAGCGAGAGGCCGAGGGCGAGGACGAGGCCAGCGGCGATGCGGATGGGTCGACGGGTCATGTCAGCTCCAGGGATGTGGTGAAGGGTCGGTGAATCGGTCAGAGGTCGAAGTGCAGTTCGTGGGTCCACGAGTCGTCGGCGAGATGGGTGCTGGTCGCGCTGCCGGTCACACCCTCGAACTCACCCGAACCACCGGTCAGCGGTCGTTCGACCACGGTGTTCTCGTCGAGCACGTTCTTGTCGACGGTGTAGGCAGCGCTGCCCTGCACGACCAGCTGGCTGCCCGAGTCGACCCACGTGAACACGATGGTCGATACACGTGTCTCGACGCCGGCAGCGGGTACGTCCTCGGCGGTCGTGGTCAGGATGGCGTCAACACGCACTGCGCGGCCGAGGTTGTCGGTGCCCTCGACGTGAATGGTGCGGACGTCACCCGCTGAGGGACCGGACGGGTCGGCATCGGTGAGCGCCACGCTGGACACTGGCGGGTGACTCACGGTGAGCACGACGTGATCGACGTCGTCTGCACATCCCGCGGCGAGTGGTGCGAGGACGAGTACCGCGACGGTGGTTGCGAGCAGTGAGCGGCGCATGAGGTACTCCCGAGGGTCGTGACGACTGAAATCGGTACGATACCGATCTCTCCGTCGCAGGTGGTGGTGCACCGGCCGCCGCGCGACACGATCTGTTCTCACCCGCATCGACCGGCACGACCGTCGTGCTGGCCGCCGAACGCACGAGATTCGAGCGCGTCAGGCGACAGGGAGTCCAGGGCCGGCGCGGAAGAGACCGAGGTCCTCGAACGTGCCCCCGAGGAGGGTGGACGAGCCGCCACCCATCCAGCCGTCGAGCATCGACGCATAGTACGAGCGGAGGTCGACGTGGTACTGAAGTCGTTGCCAGCGGGCGATGTTGGCGAGGCTCGGGCGCTGCCCATAGCGGCCGCCCTTGACGTTGTTGCCGATCACAAAGTGGGGGGCCGCCGTACCGTGGTCGGTGCCGCCGCCGGCGTTCGCCCACGACGTACGCCCGAACTCCGAGAACGTCATGACCGTCACCCGGTTGCCCCACTCAGGGGCGAGGACCTCGTAGAAGCGCCGGATGCCCTCGTCGAGTTCGAGCATCCGCTGTCCCTGCAGAGAGGTCTGGCTGGCGTGGCTGTCGAAGTCGCCCCAGCCGACGGTGAGGACGCGGAAGCCGAGGTTCGCGTTCAGCAGGTGGGCAGCGACCTCCATGCTCTTGGAGAGCGCGCCGGTGGCGACGAGCGGATCGGGGATCACCGGTGCGAGTCCCTTGCCGACATCGAGGGCATCGACGAACGCGTTGCTCACGGCCTGGTGCAGAGCGCCCTGGTTCGAGGTCGACATCGCCCTGATGGCGTTTGACCGCAGCGTCTCGGCATCGGTGAGGTCAGCACCGAAGGTCGGCTGCGAGGCAGGCACGCCGGTGGCGGTGGACGACGCACCGATCACAGTGAGCGGCACCGATCCGCCGATGGCTGCGCCAGCAAAGAGGTCACGGCTGCCGGCGAGGTAGTTGTCGAGCCAGCGTCCCATCCAGCCCGAGCTGGGAACGGCGCCGGGACGGCCCGACATCCAGTTCGCCATCGAGGTGAAGTGCGACAGGTCGGGGGTGGGGTATCCGAGGCCCTCGACGATCGCCACCTGTCCGAGGTCCCAGCGGCGCTTGATCTCGGTGAGGTTGGGATGCAGGCCTGTGTCGGCGTCGATCGGCAGCGTGTTCGCTGCGGTAAGGGCGATGCTGCCGTGCTGGGTGGCGTAGTTCGGGTCGCTCACCGGCACGACCATGTTGAGGCCGTCGTTGCCGCCGTACATGCCGATGACGACGAGGATGCCGTCGTTCGCGCCGATCGGGCCGGCAGCCCACGCGGAGGCGTCGTAGCCGGGAAGGAACCGGTCGAGCACGGGCGAGCCGAGCACCGAGCCGATCGCGCCGGCACCGAGGCCCATGCCGATCAACTGCAGGAAGCGCCGGCGGTCGAGGGTGGCGCGGTCGTCGGCATGGTCGGCCACCGAGAGGTGGGCCAGCGCGTCGGCGGTGGAGATGTCACTGTCGAGCATGGTGTGTCCTATGCCATGTGGAGGTCGGGGGTCTGCATGACCAGGCGGATGAGTTGGTGCCGGTCCCAGTAGGGGGCGGTCGTGGCGTAGTTGTCGAGCGCGGCACGAGTCTCGGGGGAGACCGTGACCTGCATGAGGTCGAGCACTCGCTGCACGAGCTGCACCGGCTGGTAGCGGTAGGTGTCGCGAACCTCGGTGCGCGAGAGCGTGCCGCCGACGAGGTGGATGAGCAGGTCGCCGGTGGAGTAGCCGGGCATCGTCTTCCAGGCGAGGTTGCTGGCAATGCTGGCGCGAGCGGTCATCGCGGCTGCGTTGAGCCACGAGCGGTTCGTGCGCCAGCCGCTCACGTTCGGGGGGAACAGCGGACGCTGTCCCGCGGCCTCGAGCGTGCTCAGCGAGATGTCGGCACCGCGGAGCGTCGTGGTCGCGAGCGTGGCGACGGTGGCTGCGATCGGCGAGCGGACGAGGCCCTTGCGCACGTCGTCGGCGTAGAACTCGGGCCGCAGGAGCATGGTGGTGATCCACGGCTTCAGCTCGAAGTTCGACGAGATCGCCGTTGTGCGCATGGCGGTGATCACTGCCGCCGGGGCGGTGGTGCCGGCGAACTCGGACCACAGCTTGCGCGAGATGTGCTCGGCGAGCACCTCGCGCGTGCGGCGGCCGCGGTTGGCGACGTTGGTGGCCGTCGATGGCACGATGCCGCTACCCATCATCACGTCGATGGTTTCGGGCCCGTGCAGTGTGCCGTCGCTGCCGCGGTTGATCGTGAGGCCGAGGAACGACTTGCGGGCACCGTCGTGCCATGTCGGCCGCCACAGGTACGTGTAGGTCGCAGAGTCGTAGGAGTGCCCGGTCCATGCACGACTAGCGGCCTCGACATCGGCCTCTGTGTAGTTGCCGACGCCGAGCAGGAACAGTTCCATCAGCTCGCGGGCGAAGTTCTGGTTCGGCGACGTGTTGCGATTCACGTTGTTGTCGAGGTACTTCAGCATCGCCACGGTGAGTGACATCTTCTTGGCGAGCGTGCGCAGGTTGGTGAGGCCCTCGCGCCGGTAGAGGTCGATCTGATCGCGCATGGCGAGCGACACGTTCACCTTTCCCCTCGACGACACGAAGTGCCCGTGCCAGAAGAGCGCCATCCGCTCCTGCATCGGCTTCGGGCTGTACACCATGCTGTCGACCCAGTAGCGGGCGTACTCGCTGCCGATCTCCCAGTCGGTGATGCCGGGTGTGAAGGTGGCGGTGCCGGGGTCTGCGGGCACCGCGAGGATGTCGGCGACGGCGTCGGCGAGCGTCGGCTTGGCCACCAACTCGGCGACCCTCGTCGGCCGGGCCACGAACTCGGTGCGCCGCAGCAGGTGCTCGATGTCGCGCTGGGCAGGCATTGCTTCCCCCATCTCAGGTCGGTCCTGTCGAGACGTCTCGGCAAGTTGGTCTGTCATCGGCGCCGGACGTGCGGACTTGAGTGTCTCACGGCGCATGCAGCGCATCGCGCCGCTTAGTGTCAGTAACGCGCCCGGGTGGTGGAACTGGCAGACACGGGGGGCTTAAACCCCCCTTCCCCGCAAGGGGAGTGAGGGTTCGATCCCCTCCCCGGGCACTGCGTCAGCGGCGCCAGAACAGCAGGTGGGTGACACCGCTGGGGCTGAGCACGGACTCCATCTGGAACCGGTCGAGCAGTTCGTCGGGTCGGTGCCACAGGCGTTCGCCGCGGCCGAGCTCGATCGGGGCGACGGCGACGTGCATCGTGTCGACGAGGTCGGCCTCGAGGAACTGCCGGACTGTCGCGACACCGCCCCCGAGACGGACGTCCTTGCCGTCTGCTGCCGCCGCGGCGACGCGCAGGGCCTCCGCGGGGGTCGCGTCGAGGAAGTGGAACGTGGTGTCCGACAGCGAGAAGCTCGGGCGAGGGTGATGGGTGAGGACGAACACCGGCGTGTGGAACGGCGGCGTGTCGCCCCACCACCCCTTCCAGTCGAGGTTCTCCCACTGGCCGCGGTACGGGCCGAACTTGTTGCGGCCCATGATCTCGGCGCCGATGTTCCGCGCATAGTCGCGGGTGAAGTAATCGTCGAGCCCGCGTGAGCCACCCGGTTCGCTGCGGTTCGGCCAGTGCGCGGTGGCGAACGCCCACGCACCGAGGTCGACTGGGTTCGCATGACCGAACGGCCGCTCGAGGCTCTGGCCCTCTCCGGCGCCGAAGCCGTCGCTCGACAGCATGAAGTTCTGGACCCGGAGCAGTTGCGTCATCCCACGATACTTGCGCGTCGACGGGTCGGCGCACGACCGCGGTCGCCCGGTCAGGCGGGCTCGTCGCGCACGATGTGCCCGTCGCGTACCTCGAGCGTGCGCGTGCGGGCGACATGCGCCAGCAGCGACCGGTCGTGGCTGACCAGCAGGACCGTCCCGGGAAAGGTGGTGAGGGCCTGCTCGAGCTGCTCGATCGCGGGCAGGTCGAGATGGTTCGTGGGTTCGTCGAGCACGAGGCAGTTCGACCCCCTCGCCATCAACAGCGCCAGCACCAGCCGGGTGCGCTCGCCGGGTGACAGCGACTCGGCGGCGCGCTGCACGTGCTCGGCGCCGATGCCGAACTTCGCGAGGAGCGTTCGCGCGTCGGGCACTGTCAGGCCGGTCGCGTTCATGAACGACGCCAGCACGGTGGGCGCGTCGGACAGCTGGTGCCGGGCCTGCTCGAGCCGGCCGACCACCACACCGGGACCGCGCCAGTGCGTCCCGGTCGTCACCGGTTCCTCGCCGAGCAGGGCGCGCAGCAGCGTCGACTTGCCGGCACCGTTCGGGCCCTCGATCACGACCTTCTCGCCGTAGTCGACCTGCAGGTCGACCGGCCCGAGGGTGAACGAGCCGCGCTCGACGGTGGCGCCGTTGAGCCGTGCCACGACCGCACCGCTGCGCGGCGCATCGGCGAGCACCAGCCGCAGTTGCCACGCCTCGCGGGGCTCCTCGACGACCTCGAGCCGTTCCATGGCCTTCTCGGTGCGTGCGGCCTTGCCAGCGAGCTGCTCGCTCTGGTTGACCTTGAACGCCTTGCTGTTCTTGTCGTTGTCGGCGGGCTGCTTCTTGGCGCGCGACAGCCCCTGGGTCGCCCACTCGCGCTCGCGCTGTGCGCGGCCCGCCAGTGCCGATCGCTTGGTGTCGTACTCGTCGAACGCATCGCGCGCGTGCTGACGCGCGACCTCGCGCTCGCGGATGAACGAGTCCCAGCCGCCCGCGTACCTCGTGGCGGCGTGGCTGAACTCGTCGAGCTCGATGACGTGCGTGACGGTGTGCTGCAGGAAGGTGCGGTCGTGGCTCACGACGACGCAGCCGGCCTGCAGGCCGTTGACGAATGCCTCGAGGCGCGCCAGCCCGTCGAGGTCGAGGTCGTTGGTCGGCTCGTCCAGCAGGAACACGTCGAAGCGCGCGAGCAGCAGCGCGGCGAGGCCGACCCGAGCCGCCTCGCCGCCCGACAGCGACGGCATCATCTGATGCAGGACCCCCTCGCGAAGGCCGAGCGAGGCCCACACGTCGCCGACGCGCGACTCGAAGTCAGCGGCTCCGAGCGCCAGCCATCGGTCGAGCGCGTCGCTGTAGGCGTCGTCGGCGCCGGGCTCGCCCGCAGCGAGGCGTGCGGTCGTGGTGTCGAGCGCGGCGGCGGCACCTGCCACGCCGGTACGCCGCTCGAGGTGTGCGAGCACCGACTCGTCACGCCGGTCGGGCTCCTGCGGCAGGTAGCCGACGTTCGCCGTGGCGGGTGCGAGCTGTACCCGACCGCGGTCGGGGGACAACTGACCGGCGAGGACCCGCAGCAGTGTCGACTTGCCGACGCCGTTGGGGCCGACCAGCCCGATGCGCTGACCGGGATCGACCGCGAGGTCGACGTCGACGAGCAGGTGACGGGCGCCGAGCGCCAGCGACAGGCCGCGAGCATGCATCGCAGCGGACATGAGGGACCTCCAGAGCCCCCCGAACGATACGGCGATGTGCGACCCGCCACCGGATTTCGACGTTCGTGGGGCAGGCGCGGCAGGCGTCGTCGGGGTGACGAGTGCGCCGGACCTAGCATCGGCTGCGAGGAGGGGGCATGGAACCCGACGTACTCGACTACATCGACCTCGACCGGTACCCGATCCACGAGCCGGGCGCGCGCCGTGATGCAGTGATCGCCGAGGCCCGCGCCGCCATCGAGTCGGACGGCTGCGCCGTGCTGAAGGGCTTCGTGCGCGCCGAGCGCCTCCCGGCGATCGTGGCCGAGTGCGACCGAACCGCTCAGTTCGGCCACCGGAACTTCAACCGCACCAATCCCTACTTCACGGTGGACCGTGACGACCTGCCGCCCTCACACCCGCTGCGGCGGTTCTTCGACCGCTCGAACGCCTTCGTGCCCGCCGATCACTTCGGGCCCGACAGCGTGCTGCGTGCCATCTATTCGTGGCCGGTGTTCGCGCCGTTCGTGCAGGCGGCGCTCGGTGAGGAGCGGTTCTTCCCGTACGCCGACCCGCTCGCGGACGTCATCGTCAACCTCGCCGAGGAGGGCAACGGTTTCCCGTGGCACTTCGACACCAACAACTACACCGTCACGCTGGCCATCCAGAACGCGGAGCGCGGCGGAGACTTCGAGTACAGCCCGTACCTGCGGACGCCCACCGACGAGAACTACGAGGGGGTCGAGCGCGTGCTCGACGGTGACCAGTCGCTCATCCGCACGCTGCGCCTCGAGCCGGGCGACCTGCAGATCTTCAAGGGTCGCTACTCGCTGCACCGGGTGACGCCACTCGCGGGGTCGCGTCTGCGCTACGTGGCCATCTTCAGTTACGTCGAGGAGCCCGGCATGGTCGGCCAGCCCGAGCGTGCGCGCCAGCTGTACGGCAGGGTGCTGCCCATCCACCTCGAGCGGGCCGGTCAGCGCGCTGATTCGCTCGTCGACTGACCTCGTGTCCGCGCATCTGCCGTCCACCATGAAGGCGGTGGTGACGACCGGCAACGGCGGGTTCGACCGCCTGGTGTGGACCGACGTGCCGATGCCCGTGGTGGGACCCGGTGAGGTGCTGCTGCGAGTGCTGGCCGCCGGCGTGAACAACACCGAGATCAACACTCGGCTGGGCTGGTACTCCGCATCGGTCACGGCGGCGACGAATGCTGCTGCCGAGGTCGAGGAGGTCAGTCCGACGCAGAAGGCAGACGGCGGTTGGAACGAGGCCACACCGTTCCCGTTCATCCAGGGCACCGACTGCTGCGGTCGAGTGGTGCACGTCGGACCTGACGTCGACCAGCAGTTGCTCGGCACCCGGGTGCTGGTGCGGGCATGCATGCGGCCGAAGGGGTTCGGCTCGATGGAGAACGTGTGGATGGGGTCAGACTTCGACGGCGCCTTCGCCGAGTACGTGAAGGTGCCGGCGTCCGAGGTCTTCGAGGTGCGGTGCGACTGGACCGACGTCGAGCTCGCGAGCATCCCGTGTGCGTACGCCACTGCGGAGAACATGCTCCACCGTGCTGGTGCAGCGGCCGGAGAGCACGTGCTGGTTGCCGGCGCGTCGGGCGGGGTCGGTTCGGCAGCCGTGCAGCTCGCCACGCGCCGCGGCGCGCACGTCACCGCGATCGCCGGCACCGACAAGGCCGAGCAGGTGCTGGCCATCGGCGCGGACCGCGTGATCGACAGAGGCGACGATCCCGTGGCAGTGCTCGGCGAGGACTCCATCGATCTGGTGGTGGACAACGTTGCAGGCGCGCACTTCGACTCGATGCTGAGGGTGCTGCGTCGTGGCGGTCGCTACACGTCGTCAGGTGCCATCGGTGGGCCGATCGTGTCACTCGACATGCGCACCTTCTACCTGAAGGACATCACGCTCGTGGGGTGCACGGCGTGGGACGAGCCGGTCTTCCCGAACCTCGTCGGCTACATCGAGCGGGGCGAGATCCGGCCACTGGTGGCAGCGACGTACCCGCTCGAGCGGATCGCCGATGCCCAGCGCGAGTTCATGCGCAAGCAGCACGTCGGCAAGTTCGTGCTGGTGCCACCGTCAGGAGCCTGAGACCGATCGCGCCGGTTCGTCACCCCGACTCGGTGCGGGCGGGTTGACCGGGCGTCGTCGGCGCCAGTGCCGGGTCTGGCGCCTGCACCGTCGAGGCGTGAATCTCGCGAGTCAGCGCGTGGATCTCCTTGACGATCCGCTCGGCCTCGACGTTCGTCTCGTAGTCGTGGCGCGCAAGCTCGCTGCTGATCTGGTCCTCGCGCTTGGCGGCGATCAGCAGGATGGCTCCCTGCATGGCGGCAAGGCAGGAGAGGATGAGGTTGAGCAGGATGAACGGGTACTTGTCGAACCCGACCCCGCGGTTGCCCAGCATCCATCCGGTGAGGAAGACGAGCGCCGAGAAGACGAATCCCCACGATCCCATGCCGTTGCGGAGCCTGTCGGCGGCCCGCTCGCCGAGCGTGAGCCGGTCGCCGGAGCGGACGCCGGGGTGATGGTGCCACGAGGGGCGGTGGATGCGGAGCGGTCGTTCTCTGTGCACGGCCGAAGTCTGGCCCCGCATGTCGCCGGCGTCCGGTCACGTCGGCCCCTTCATCTGTGTGCGGGTGCCGCCTACCGTGCGCGTATGCGGCGACGGCAACACGTGATGTGGTGGGTGGCTGCTGCCGCAACGTTCGGGGTCGGGCTCGCAGTGGCACTCACGCCGGTCGAGAAGGGCGACTCGTACTGCGGGACCGCGCTGTACGACACGGTGCTGGGCGGGCAGTGCGCGTCGCCACTGGTGTGGCGTCGTGCCGTGGGGCTGGCGCTCGGTGTGGGGGCGGCCGGGGTCGTCACCGTGTGCGGTCTGTCGGGAGTCGGCCGACGCGAGCGCCCCGCGCGAGTCGGTGCGGTGGTCCTCGTGGTGCTCTCGGTGGTCTCGGCGGTCGTCGTGGTGAATCGAGTGCTGCAGCCAGTGCCGTCGGCCTGGTGTGGCAGTGTGGTCAACCGGCACCGCACCTACGAGCCGGCGCTCGAGCACACGTGCGACGAACTGCTCGCGCCATATCGAAGCGCAGCGGCGTGGGCGGCCGCGGTGGCAGCCGCGTCCCTCGTGATGGGCGTCGCACTGTGGCGGCATCCGGTGGCCGACCCTGCGCGGAGTGGCCGACTGCGACGTCGAGGGCAGCAGTCGCTACGGTCGAGGTCCGGTGCCCCGCGCGGGCGTGAACAGGTGGATGGGCAATGACGCAGGGGGAACTGTCGGGCAAGGTGGCCATCGTCACGGGTTCGTCGAGCGGTATCGGCGAGGAGACGGCTCGACGGCTTGCTGCACTCGGTGCGCACGTCGTGGTCAACTCGGCGTCGTCGGTCGCGGCGGGTACGGCTGTCGCCGACTCGTTGCCGGGCGAGCACCTCTATGTGCAGGCCGACATCAGCGACAAGACACAGGGCCAGGCGCTCCTCGACCGGACGATCGAGCGGTTCGGCAGGCTCGACATCCTCGTCAACAACGCAGGGTGGACCACGGTGGTTCCGCACACCGACCTCGATGCGCTCACCGACGAGATCTTCACCAAGACCTTCGACGTGAACGTCTTCGGCACCTGGTGGCTCACCAAGGCAGCGATGCCGCATCTGCGTGCGTCCAACGATCCCTGCGTCGTCAACGTGACGTCGATCGCGGGGATCCGTCCGGTGGGTTCGTCCATCGCCTACGCGATGACGAAGGCGGCGCTCAACCACATGACCGTCCTGCTCGCGAAGTCGTGCGGGCCGGTGCGCGTGAACGCGGTGGCACCGGGGCTGGTGGCGACGCCGTGGACCGCCGACTGGGATGCGCTCCATGCTGCGGTCTCGAAGACTGCGCCGATGGGCCGGTCGGCAACACCTGCGGATTGCGCCGAGGCGGTGCTCGCACTGGTGCGCAACCAGTACGTGACGGGACACGTGATGGTGGTCGACGGCGGGACGACGCTCATCATGTGACGACGCGGGCGCCTCGATCCGCTCGTCCGCCGGACACAGGCACGACGGTGATGCTGCTACCAGTCGATGTCGGGCACGGACGGGAACAGTGTGTCGGCCTCGAGTGCGAGGCGCGCGCAGTCCCACGTCGGGTCGACGCGGCGCAGCACGAGCGGGCTCCTGCTCAGGTCGCTCAGCTGGACCCACCCCGATCCGGCAGTGGCGAAGATCGGGTCGGACGCGCCGAGCACGAGTTGCTCGGAGGTGTCGGTGACCGTGCCGGTGATGGTGTCGGTGTCGACGAGGAACGCCTCCCACGCGAAGATCTCGCGCCGCGCGAGGTACAGCTCGCCGGTCAGGCCGTCACCGACGCGGATCGTGACGGTGATGCCCGGCTTGCCGTCGCCGTCGTCGTCCACGATGCGCGGGTCGTCAGGGTCGGCGGGCAGCGACTCGGTCGACGGGTCGTCGAGCCTGATGCCGACGGGCGTCGGGCTCGCGGGTCGGCGGATGTGCAGTTGCCCGTCGACGATGTCGACCTCGACCGGCGTGGCGGGCGGCCGGATGGCCTGGGTCGCCGCATCGGACAGTGAGGTCTCGATCGGCTGGTCGGTGCGCTGCTCGGCGAAGCAGAAGCTGGCGGTGTCGACGAGACGACCATCGACCACGGTGAAGTCGTTGAAGCCGTAGCTGATGATCAGCGTCTTCATGCCGTCGCCCTCGTACGCCACGACATCGAAGTGGGCCCACCGGCCGACCAGGTCACCTGCGTCGGGTGTGTTGGTCGTCGACGAGGGTGCCGCAGTCGCCGTCGCCGTCGTCACGGCAGGTTCGACGACCTGTGCGGCGGGGGATTCGGCGGCGCAGCCAGCGAGTGCCATCGCGGCGGCGACCAGGACGGAGAGGTCGCGGCGCACGGCGCGGACCGTATCGGGCGGCAGCATCGCTGATGCCAGTCGAGGTCTGGATTGCCCTGCTGTGTCAGCGCAGCGCAGCGGCGAAGAGTTCGTCGGTCGCGATGAACCCGCTCACCGAGGTGAATCCGGACCCGCCGTCGGCGAGCGTGAACAGCACCTGTTGTGGTGCACACAGTGCAGGGAGCCCCGGGACTTGCTGCCCATCGCACGTGAACGGGTGTCCCCAGAACGACGGTCGACCGACCGCCTGACGTGCGAGCGCGGCGAGCGCGGCGGACGTGACCGCATCCGGGCCGAGGTCGAGCATCAGTGAGTAGAGATTCATGAAGCCCCGGAACGACACCGTGCCGGCACCGCCGGCCGGTTCGTCGGCGTACCGTTCGACGACCTCCTGGTAGATGCTGGCCTCGATGTCGAGGCCGTCGACCGGCCCTTCGGCGTTGAACACGACGCCCTGCGCGGCGGCACCTGCGGCGCGGGTGGTCTCGTCGCCGGCGCACGCACCGGTGAGGAAGAGCGGCAGTGACGACGCGGCCGCAGCCGTCATGACCGGCACGCACGACGACGTGGCGGCGAGGACCATCAGTGAGTCGTCGCCCTGCTGCACGACCTCGCGGACGAGTGGGGTGAAGTCGGTGGTGAAGATCGAGTACGGCACGAGGTCGACGTCGAGGCCGAGCGAGCGGCCCACGACGGCGCCGTAGTCGCGCGCAGCGACCTCGAACGAGTCGACCTCCTGCCCGTACGCGAGCGCGACTCGTCGATCGCCTCGGGCGGCGGCGTAGGACATGAAGGCGGCAAGCGCACCTGCATCTCCGCCGGAGAAGGTGAACGTGTTCGGACTGCGCTGCTCGGCGAGGGTGGCAGGGATACCGCCGATCGTCACGAGGCCGCGCTCCTCGATCACGCGTGTCGACTCGCTGCTGTTGACGTCGACACCGCCGACAAAGGCCACCACACCGTCGTCGGCGAGTGCCTCGGCGCAGCGTCTCGACTCGTCGGGATCGAAGCGCGTCACGCAGGGCACGAGCTCGACGGGGCGACCTGCCACGCCACCGAGCTCGGCGTTGACCCACGCGATCGCCGCCTCGACGGCGGCGCGTATCTCGGGGTACGAGCCGAGGGGCGTGTCCTCCTGGTTGATCATCCCCAACCGGATCGGTGCCAGCGACAGGTCGGCGGCGGTGGCACCAGCAGGGACAGTGCCGAGGAACCACCGCTCGCCTGCATGGGCGGCGACGACGGACCCGTCGTCACGCGGCGCGGGCGCCGTCGACGTGGGTGCCGACACAACCGACGCGTCGGCTGGTGCCGTGGGGTCGGCCCGTAGGTCGGCATCACTGGCGCTGCCCGAGCACGCCGGTGCCAGCGCGAGACAGGTGACCACCGCGAGGACAACAGCGACGTGCTCGCGGCGAGTGGTATGCATCGGCATGTCGTCAGCGACTGATCGGCATCGTGGCCGCCACATCTGCGTCAGCCGTGCGCTCGGTGCCGCGGCGACGGAGGAATCCGCTCGCCGCCAGCGACACCACACCTGCCCCGACGAGGAGGAGGGCGTCGAACCTCGGCAGGGCCGACTCGCTGTTCGCCCAGACGACATTGGTGATGCCGGTCCCGAGCACGGTGACGGCGACCACGCGCCGAAGGGTTGCACCGACGGGGAACAGTGCACAGACGACGAGTGCTGATGAGATCGTCAGGTACGAGGCGGCCATCCCGCTGAAGTGGAAGCGGAGCGAGTGCGAGTCGGCCATGCCGAGTCGCTGGTACCCGACATACGTCGACGCGTGCCGCGACGCGACGACGACGGCCGCCGCAGCTGCTGCGGCGAACCACGGGCTGAGGTGCACCGTCCAGTCCGTGCGCCGGACCACGATCGGCAACAGCGTGGCCAAGGGCATCCACGACAGCGATGGCAGCAGGTCGCCGCTCCAGATCCCGACTGCGAACATCGAGCATGACGCCGCGAGCGCGATCTTCGTCGCGCCCGCCACGTCACGGCCCCACGTCAGCATCAGCACCGGCACGGCCCACAGCGGCAGGTACTGGACCGCGCCGACGACATTGTGGATGCGGTGCGGCACCTCGTCGTCGACGAACAGTGCAGCGATCGGGTAGGGGGCGACCGCGAGCGCCATGACCGTTCCGATGCCGGTACCCCAGACCCGTCGCAGCACAGACCGGTCGCGCAGATCGACGGAGGCGACGAGACGATGCACGGGGTGACGGTAGGCCGTCGTGCGGTGCGGCGGCGCGTCGTGCTCGCCGAAATTGGGAGCGAGGTCCGCGGCGTCAGCCGTGGTTCCGCATCGGGCGCAGTTCGACCGCGCCCGTGCAGGCCGCCGCTGCGTAGCCTCGTGAGGTGGACTCCCTCGACGCGCTCCGCCGCGAGATCTGCGAGTGCCGGTGCTGCCCCCGACTGGTCGAGTGGCGCGAACAGGTGGCCATCGAGAAGCGTGCGGCGTACCGCGACGAGGACTACTGGGGGCGCGGGGTGCCGGGGTTCGGGGATCCGGAGGCGCGCGTGCTGGTGCTCGGCCTCGCCCCGGCGGCGCACGGCGCGAACCGCACCGGACGGTTGTTCACGGGTGATCGATCGGGTGACTGGCTGTTCCGGGCGATGCACCGCGCCGGTCTCGCCAGTCAGGCGGCGTCGGTGTCGCGAGACGACGGTCTTGCCCTGCGCGGCTCGTGGGTCTCGGCAGCGGTGCGGTGCGCGCCGCCCGGCAACAAGCCACTGCCCGCCGAGCGCGAGCAGTGCCGGCCCTTCCTGCAGCGCGAACTCTCACTCCTGACTCACCTTCGTGTCGTCGTGTGCCTCGGTGCCTTCGCGCACGAGGTGGCGTGCTCCGAGTTCGGGCTGCGACCGCGACCGAAGTTCGGCCACGGATCCGAGGCCCGGACACCGGGCGGCATCGTGCTGCTCGGGTCGTTCCACCCGAGCCAGCAGAACACGTTCACCGGGCGCCTCACCGAGCCGATGCTCGACGCGGTGTTCGCCCGCGCCGTCGAGCTGTCGACGTCGGCGTCCTAGCGGGCGCCGGGACGGGCGCTCGCCGGCGCCCCGGTGCCGTCGTCGAGCCACGACTCGACGAAGAGCATCCCCGCAGTCGGTACGACATCGCGGATCGCGCGCTCGATGTCGTCGGTCAGCGAGGCAACGTCCCGGGCCGTCAGGTGGTCGGCGAACTTGACCTTCACGTCGACGAGCACTTGCTCGCCGCTGAGGTGTACGCCACGCACGAGGCCGACGTAGTCGACACCGGGCACTGTCGCGGCAGCAGCACTGATGGCGTCCATGTCGGCGTCCGAGATGGTCTCGCCGACGAGCAGGTGCTTGACCTCCGTGGCGAGCACCGCCGCGATCACACACAGCAGTGCGCCGATCGCGATCGAACCCGCACCGTCCCATCGGGTGTCGCCGGTGACGTGCGCAGTGACCACACCGCCGAGGGCGAGCAGCAGGCCGATGACAGCACCGGTGTCCTCGAGCAGCACGGTGGGCAGTTCGGGGTTCTTGGCGCCGGCGATGAACTGGCGCCAGGTGCGCCCGTCGAGCATCGGACGGGCTTCGCGCACGGCGGTGAGCAGACTCCAGGACTCGAGCCCGACCGCAGCGACGAGGATGACGATCGCCGCCGTGAAGCCACCCTCCTCGTGCGACGGCTGGGTGACCTTGTGGATGCCCTCGTACAGCGCGAACACGCCGCCCATGCCGAACAGCAACAGCGACACGAGGCCTGCCCACACGTACTGCTCGCGTCCGTAGCCATAGGGGTGCTCGGCGTCGGCGGGCTTGCGCGCCTTCTTGCCGCCGATGAGCAACAGCACCTGATTGGTCGTGTCGGCCACGCTGTGGACCGACTCGGCGAGCATCGCGGCCGACGAGGTCAACAGGAAGCCGACGAACTTGGCGAGGGCGATGCCGAGGTTGGCGACCATCGCGGCGAGGATCGCCTTGGTCGACCCATGGCTGCCGTGGCCGGCGTGGGCATCAGACATGGGCGATCACGGTGGCCGAGCGTAGCGATGACGAACCACATCGACCCTGCCGCCCGGCCTGCCCTCGTCCGGCTCACGGTCCCCCGGCCTCATGGCGTAGCGTCAGCGGGACGGATGCCGGAGGGGGGACCGCTGGCGCCGAGAGGAGGATCCCGTGGCGACACGAATTCCGCTGGTCGACTACCTGGTGCTCGACGACGTCCCGCACCTCGTGGCCAACGAGTGTGTCGCGTGTGGCGCGCGCTACTTCGACCGCCGCAACGCGTGCGCGTCGTGTTTCGCCACCGAGTTCCGCAAGGTCGACGTGCCCACCGAGGGAGTGGTGACGTCGTTCACGATCGTCACCTTCGCCGCGCCAGGAGTGCCGGTGCCGTTCACCGCTGCCGTCGTCGACTGCCGGGGCACCAGTGTGCGCGCCAACCTCGTCAACGTCGAGCCGTCGCCCGAGCAGGTGCACCTGGGGATGAAGGTGCGCCTCGCGACGTACGTGCTCGGCACCGACGACAACGGCACCGAGGCCATCGGTTTCGGCTTCGAGCCGGCCTGATCACCAACCACCTTCACACCGACCGACCACACCGCACACGCGCAAGGAGACCAGCGATGGCAGACGACATCTACATCCTCGGCATCACGATGACGAAGTTCGGCAAGCACCCTGACAAGGACGTCGTCGACCTCGCCGCCGACGCAGCGATGGCCGCACTGCGCGACGGCGGCGTGACGATGCGCGACATCGGTGTGCTCGCCGCCGGCAACCTGCTCGGGTCGGGCGGCATCGGCCAGCAGATCCAGAAGCAGATCGGCCAGACCGGTATCCCGGTGTTCAACG